>CAMCZP010000034.1 GCA_945887855.1 Leptospira interrogans serovar Manilae
TTTAAATTTAAATGTTCTAAGGGATCTTTTGTTAAGTCATACAACTCTTCTAAGTTATCAGAGGAAGGTATTACTCCATTTAATAGATAATTAGTAAACCCTGGGTATCTTCGTATATATTTAAACTTTGAAGTGCGTATGGATTCAGAGAGTCTTCCTTCGGTGTAAACAGTTGTCTCATTTATGGGTTCGGTGCCCTCTATGATATGCTTAGAATAGTCTATTCCTTTACTATCGGGATGAATCTGTGACTCTAATCCTAGAAAGCCCAAAATAGTTGGAGTGAGTGATACGGTTGAAGATGGAGAATAAAATATTTTTTTACTTACATAGTTTATAACAGTTCTGGGAGGTTTTATTATAAAAGGTACTCCTATCTCTTCATCATAATGTGTTTCACCATGACCCCAACGAGTACCATAAATTCCATTCTGAGAAAAGGTATGTTTCTCATCAAAGAGATCTCCATGATCTGCTGTAATGATAATCATAGAGTTATCATACATATTTCTTTTCTTTAGTTGTTCTATGATTTTTCCTACCTGTTCATCTGTAAATCTAACTTCTCCAAAATATCTAAGTACAATTGGATTGAGTGATGCAATGTCTTTTGCGTTAGAATTTTGTTTTATTTCAAAAATAGAGTGTTCAGGGGGTGAGTAAGAACCATGGGGAGTATTATAGTTTATATGAAGAAAAAATGGTTGGCGAGGTGGACTTTTTATAAATTCTAAAGATTCATTTGTAATTACTTCTGTGTCTACAATGTCTTTTCCAATTTGGTGAAGTTCATGAAATCCCAGATCAACACCCACCCCTGTATAATCCATTAGAAATACATTGTTCATAATGCTTGCAGTGTAGTACCCATTTTTTCTAAGTATCTCTGGTAAACTTTTAATTTTTTGATTGTAGTACACTTCTTTTTCTCTAGGATAAATTGGAAAACCAGTATTTGTAATACCAAGATTGGATGAGTACTCACCACTAAACATAGAGATCATCGATGGCTTTGTCCAATTTGCATTGGAGAAGTGGTTTTTAAAACTTACTCCTTCCTCGCAGAGTTTATCTATATTGGGAGAAACCGAAACTTTTTGGCCATTGCATCCTAATGCATCACGACGAAGGGAATCAATAACTATCAAAATAATATTATAGCCTACAGGAGAGTAGTTAAGATTTATAAATTCAGGTGTACCTAAAAATAAATAAGAATCTTTTGATTCCCAATAAAATTTTAATTTATTTCCAAAGTCTTCTTCGATAAGAATTTCTTCCCATTTTTCTCTATTTTGGATTCCAACTGGGATTGTTTTTATTATTTTTTCATCAGAATATACGAAAAGGGTTCCTTTGACATCCTGATAATTTTTCCCTAATGCACCATATTTAAAACGCACTATGCCTTTCCCTCTGGTGACACCAAATTCCATTAGGGTTTCCGGGGTGAATAAAATTGAGTCTAAAGAGTGATTATGTAATACGTTAGAATTTTTTAAAAAACCAATCTGTGTATTTTTCCATCTTTCTTGTTTGTGTAGAAGAGAATATCTTCCTGAATTTTTTTTCCAATGGTATGTTAAATCCCTAGTCTCATCAAACTTAAAGTTAGCAGAAGAAGAACTGATTAACTGCCGCGTTAGGTCAAAATGTGTGACAGGGACTTCAATTTTAGGGGAACTTTGTGGCTTACAAAAAAAACAAATTAAAAGTAGAAATAAATTTTTTCCCTTTCGTCTATTTGGGAACAATCTTCTTTGTAACCTTTTCCATTGTCATATTTTTTTTACGTATCCATAGGTCTAGTTCGGTTATATCAGCTGGAAATGATTCTAGTAATCGTACCATTTCTGCATGTTCTCTGAGCAATCGAATGACCGTGTCATGTTGGATCTTTATTTTAGGTTTGCTATCAATTTGTTCCATTTTAAAAAACCTCTACAGAAGGGTCTTTCCTTCCACATAAAATGCAACAATAAATTAACGATCGGAAGCAATTCTATTCTCTCTACCCATATTGATTTTTAAGTAAGAACAGAGATCATCTGTTTCTACCCGATATCGGGTTTCAGAATTGAATGTATCCATGATAGTATGGCCATCGGCAATGTAGTTGTAGAGGTATTCGCCTGGTTTGAGTTTCTTTCGTAGAATAAATCGCCCGGTAGACTCTTTGTAGAGGTAATCATGTTCCGGGTTCCACTGGTTGAAATCTCCCACCAATGCAATTGTATTTGCTTCTGGCATATAGATTCTAAATTCTACAAGTTTGAAATCTAAATCATTGTCTAATTCACTATCTATCACCCTATAAGTAACTTGTTTTTCAAAGTCTTTCCCCGGGAGCTTGTAGATAGAATAGAAAGAGCCTTCCCCATCTTCCGTTTTTTCTCTATTCACAGGATCAAAATCAAAGATTCCATCCACACGGAATTTATATTCAAAGACAGTTTTATCCGTATCATCTTTCCCCTTGAACAACGGTGGGACAACAGCATAGTAAATTCCATACCGGTTCCTTTGCATTGGTAAGCATCTCCAGTTGGAAAAATTACCGCATACTTCTACTACTTCATTTCTAATTCCATTGTAAGTAAAAAGAATTCCTTTGTTCAGAAGGGAATTGTTGACTATATAGTTGTCGATATCTATCAACCGGATGTATCTGGGGGAGACAGCTCGTTTTAAGCTTTGGATTTGCCAATAGTAATAAATCTTATTGAGTGTATTATCTCTATCAATATTTCCTTCTAACTCCTGAGAAGAGTAGGAGCCAAGCCAGTCAATAGCTTCCTCGCTGAAGATTCCCCCTAAGGAGAATAGGGATAGAAGAAGGATAATTGTGCGTTTGTATATTTTTTTATTTGTCTTTGCAGTCATATTTGAAGGTCAAACCCGAACATGTCATTTCAAAACACCCAAGAGATGTTTCTAGACAATACTTCGAACCAAGTCACAAAAATATGAACTGTTTTTCCCTCTTTCTGCAATTTTATGCACCCCATTTTATGCTCAGAAAAAAGGGGAAAAATATGTAAAAATAGCAATAGGACATAAGAAAATTCTTATTGAACTAATTAAAGATTCAACCGATACTCGGAAAGAGACTCTTATGGCTAAGTATAACGACGAAGAATTAGGTAGAATTCAAGAAATTCTCAACCCACTCAATGAAAACCCCATAGTAACAGAAAGTTTAAATCCTATGGGAAAGGTCTTGCGAAAAATCAAAGGCGAGCCTGAACCCGAAATGGACCAACCTCCAGAAGAAGGTGATGGGGGAATTGAGTTTAATGAGGATGGGGAAAACCAAGAAGCTGGTGAAGAACCTCCTGAGTTTAAGAATTTTGATGAAGACGATGATTCCATAGATGATCTCTTAGATGTAGACATTGATTCCCTGGGCAAAGAATCTGAGGATGCCCCAGAAGAAGAGCTCCCGGAAGATTTAGGGGAGGAAGCCCTTCCCGAAGATGAGTCGCCCGCCTTTGATGAGCCTCCATCCTTTGATGAAGAGCCAGTGGCAGAAGATGAGTCGCCTGCTTTTGATGAGCCCCCATCCTTCGATGAAGAGCCAGTGGCAGAAGATGAGTCGCCTGCTTTTGAAGAGCCCCCATCTTTTGATGAAGAGCCCGAAGCAGAAGAGCCACCCATTGAAGAGGCTTCAGAAGCCGAGGAAGATCCTTTTGCAGATGTAACCCCCGATGTATCGGAGGATGAAGATCCTTTCGCCGACTTAGGCCAAGCCCAATCTGGGGCAAATGATTTCGGAGGAGAGGATCCTTTCGCCGAAGAGCCTCCAGTGGACCCAGATTTTGGATCAGAAGAACCTGAACCAGACCTTGGATCTGATTTAGACATGGAGACTCCTTCCATTGAGGAGGAGTCTGAAGCTGATCCCCTCGCAGATATGGGGGACTTGGATCTTGAAGAAGAGCCGGTGCCTGCACTCGATGAAGAATCCGAAGCAGATCCATTGGGTGGATTAGATGAGCCCGAAGACGAAGCTGTCTCGGACTTGGGAGGAGATCCCGATGCCTTAGATGAAGAATCTACATCATCTGTAGATTCAGATGATATGTTCAGTGAAATGGAGTCACCTGAGCCTGCAGATGAGGGTGTTTCTGAGTTAGGGGAAGCAGGAGATGATCTTGGTGGAGGACTTGGGGATATTGCAGATGAAGATGACCTGGGTGACTTTGGAGAGGAAGAAGAGGAAGAAGAGACCATCCCTGAACTCACAGATGAAGAGCTTGCCATTATCCAGCAAGAAATCATCCACTATCCTCCCAAACTCAAACGAACTGTCATTGATTCTATCACCAAAGATAAACTCAGTCCCAAAGAGCAAAGAGAACTCATTGATTTAATCAAATCTTCAGCCAAGCCGGATGAAATAGCTGCGTACCTGACAGACCGCTTAGGATATCCCGTTGAACTACAGGATCCCACAGGATTGTATTCGGAAACTGGGATTCCAATCATTGCTTCCAATCCTATTTATACCAAAAAAGGAGAGTTTGAACGACGACAGCTCATCAAACGAACTCTCTTCGGAGCAGCAGCAGCTATTCTTTTGATCACTACCCTTGTTTCTGGATACAAATATGTTTTCAAACCTCTGAGAGCCGCCGCTTACTACAACGATGGACTTGAGGATATCAAAAAAGCGGGAGTTGAAACCAACCAGGATAGACGCAAAGAACTTCTTATGAATGCAGAGCGTAATTTCTTGCAGGGTGAAAAAATAAATCCCAATGATATGGACTACCTCAACAAGTATGGAATGGCATATATGAAGGTTGGCGAGTACAAACAATCATTTACCAAGCTATTTGGAGAAGTCCAACCAGATTTTGGAATGGAATCATCTGATCCCCAACACACTAGAACCTGGTCAAACAGAGTAGAAGTTCCCATCATCTCTTTGGCACCCGGACAAATTTGGGATGAAGAAAAGCTGCAACATGGTGCAACCAATGATCCCGATCCAAGATCGTATCTTCGAATGGTTTCTCAAGACAAAGTAGAGCGTAGAATTGTAAAAGCAGGTTCTTATATTGTTGCTGAATTGGGAAAAAAAATCCACGACAATGAAACCTATATAAATCTGGGAAGATTTCATTCTAATGTAGCACAGAAGTTTGTGAATGGAGAAGAAGGCCAAATGTTCAAAAATGACCAATTGGCTATCAATTATTATAAGCAAGTATTTACAGATGGAGGGGATCCTACCAATGTCGATGCCAATGCGGGACTTGCAAAGATCTACTACAACCAAGAAAGTTTTGGAAAAGCTGCATCGTACTACAATAAGATCATAGAAGTACATCCAAAAGATCCCACAGGGCATGGTGGGCTTTTGAGCACCTATATTGAGATGTGGAGACGGGATAGAAATCCACAATTTGTTCTCAACCACCACAGGCAGGTTCGAAATTCATTGGAAATAGAAGGTGATCTCTCTTTGTTTGTTCTTTCTAAACTAGCTGCCTTTTATATAGACCTAGATCCAACCGAGCTCAGAATTAAATACAATGTCACCCCGGAAGACCAAGTGACCAATATGGATATAGATGACAATATCATCTATATCTTAAACCTATCCTTTAGTCGAAGCGAAAAACAGGATGGGATGGAAGTAAGTGGGGATGAATATGCAGAGCAGTACTACCAGAGGGGCAGGTACTACATTGGTAAGAATGAATCTATGCGAGCTCTTAAGCAGTTTGAATTGGCTGCTACCTATGACCCCGCTCATTACTTAGCTGTGATGGAGATGGCGGAGCATTTCATCAGACAGGAAAATAACCAAGAAGGATGGAAACTTTTAGAAAATGCTGAAAAGCGTTACCAAGCTTTTCACAAAAACTATGGGAATAGAGAAGAAGATGAAACCCTAATTCGGGGAGATGTTGGACGTATTTATTTCAATATGGGAAAAATTATTTATTTGGGAGCTGCTCTGGTCAATTTAGATGATAAAATTGATGAATACCCTGCAAGAAAAGTTTATCCCAATCATGATGCCAAGCAACTCACTGAAAATGAAATTGAAAGAAAAAATAATCTAAACAACAGTCTTGCTTTTTTTGCAAAGGCATTGAAATACAACTTAAGTGATGATCAGAAAATACGCGAGCTTCATTATTATACAGGTTGGATCAACTACATGAATTCGGATTACGAGGCAGCCCTAGCTGATTTTTCTAATTTAGGAGAAGAAGATAGTTATGAAAATCCCAATGTAATGATGGGGAGAGCATCTGCGTACTACTATACTGATCAAATCAATGCAAGTTTGGGTAATTATTTAAAACTTAAAGATGATTTTGAGGAAAGAGAAGCCAAGATTCAGGTTGTTGTTCCTGAAGAAACATCTCACCAAGAAATTTATCAGACTTTGATTGCAGTATATAATAATATTGGTGCTATATACGAAAGAAAAGGCAATACATCTCAGGCATTAAAAAACTATTGGAAATCCATTGAAACTGCCAGAAAACTCAACACTGTAACTGAATTAGCAAATTATAATAAAGATATGCTGTTCAAAGGTAGAGAAGAAGTACCACTCATAGATGATTGGTTGAGTCCTACAATAGATACAATTAAAGAACTACAAAAATCAAAAAGAAGAAACAATTTCCTATAATTTCAATCCTCTAATGATTCCAATCACTAAAACGTAAACTCAAAAAGAAGAGGTAAGTTTTAGTGATTGAAGTACTATATTGGACTTCCCTCTAAAAAGTCAGTTTTTCCATATTTATTTGCAACAATCCTAAGCTTTTTTCCGCCTACCGGCGGAAAAAGATAGTAATTGCATTTGCGTCATTTATGAATATGCTTAAATATATAGTCTGTGTAGTCAGGGAAACACTCTGATGCCATGTGGCTTGCATCAGTAAATGCATTGCAAGTATAACTGGGATCATCGTTCATATTTAAAAAAGGGATTTGGTATTCATTAGATAACTGTTCCATTTTTGGAATATAGAGGGAGTAGGGTGATACAGAAACACCATTTGGATCTTTTGCTGTTAATTTTGTTTTATAAAAATTAAAAAAGGGAGGAGCTACTCGAACCATTATAAATGCAGAGGGAACTCCTAAATCTTTAAGAATAGATAGATTGTCCCTTTGAAATTTAAGAATATCTTCATTGAAAACAAATGGAGTTAAATAGGAATTTGTATCACCAACTGCATATTTTGAAATAATTTCATCGGTTTGGGTTTTATTTTTATAAAATTCCGAAGATGCGCTCCCCCTTTCAGCAATTAGTTTTTCAAATACTTGTTTTCTCCATTCTCTATAAGAAATTAAAATAGCAAAATTGTTTTTAGTTCTCTGTAAAATTGTAGAAAGTTTAGGTCTATATTGATATGTTTTAAATAGCCTTTTAGAAAGAAAGTTTGAAAGTTCACTTTTACTGTATCTATTTGCATAACGTAATACAAAATTTACTTCTAACCCATTTACTAATGATTCATCTAACTTTATGATTGGAGTTAAATTATAAAATTCTAATGAGGAATCCACTAGAATAAAATCTGGTTTTACATTGTCTCTTTTGAATTTTTCCAACCAAAACAAAAAATAGTCAGGGCCGCCCCCGGGTACTGAAAAATTAAATAAAATCCAATCAGGATATTTTGATTCTATATATTTATTATCAAAAAGTAGGGCTCTAGAGTTTCCCATGAGAACTAAAACTTTTTTTCTATCTTTTTGGGCTAGGTATGTTTTTAGTTCGTTGAAGAGATAAGGCTTATGGAAAAAATTAATTTCAGAAACAGTTTTTGTGAAGTACGTTTGGATAGTTTCTAGCATTAAAACTCTATCAATACCTAATGCTATAAAAAAGATAAAAAATGGAATCAGTAAAAATCTATTTTTTAACATAAAAACTCATATTTAAAATTTATAGTAAATAAAATCATTTCCATCCTGTGATAAACAAGTAATTAAAAATACAGTGATGACTCCCAAGACAACAACTAAGTAAGGATCATACTTCCTAAACCTATCTAAAATCCCCTCATTGTATTGGATAATATGTGCTAATATGAAAAGTATAGAGATTAAAAATATAGAATCTAAGTTATTTAAACTTTTTAAACGGAAAGGTTCTTCTGATTGCACAAGGGACATCCCATCTACCAACCATTGGTTGTTTTTCATGAGCTCTAATTGAAGAGTTTGCTTGGTGTTTGTAAACAGAGAAGTAAAAAGATCAAACATATCTTTTGTGTTGTTGGCTCGAAACATTAGTGTACTTATTGCTCCAATTGTAGTTACAGCTAGTGCTTGGAAAACAGAAGATATGTACGTTTTTGGGGTTAAATCTAGTTTGAGCTCTTCGGTTAGGAAACGTTCAATCCCTAATAAAATTCCCCAATACAAACCCCACGCAATGTAAGTATAATCAGGACCATGCCAAAACCCCCCTATGGTCATAGTTACAATTACATTCATATAAATTCTATATTTGGCTACTTTTGATCCACCCATTGAAAAGTATAAATAGTCCCTAAGCCAAGTAGATAGTGTGATATGCCATCTAGTCCAAAATTCACTGAGGGTTTTTGAAAAAAAGGGAGCTCTGAAGTTTAATGGAAGTGTAAAGCCCATATAGAGTGCTACAGACCTGGCCATATCTGTAAGACCTGAAAAATCAAAGAATAATTGAAATACATACACAAAAGATAATAAAAATATATTCAAAGAGCTATATTCCATGGGTGAATTAAAAACTGGGTTCACTGTTTGACCAAGAGGATCAGCTATTAATACTTTTTTTATAATTCCAATTATCATTAAATAAGTTGCATCTATGATATCTTTTCGTTCGGGCTCTATTTTAGATAGGTGTGGAAAAAAGTCAGTAGTACGCATAATTGGCCCAGCTATTAGTACAGGAAAGAAGAGCAGATAAACAAAAAAATCTATTGCACTGAGAGCATTTTCTAGCTTCCCTCTATAGGAATCTATCTGGAGAGCCAATATTTGGAAGGTATAGAAACTAATTGCTAATGGAAACGCTAGGTGAAATGTTTGAGGGATTTCTGAGAAAATTGGGTTTTCAGTAATTTGAAGTAGAAAGTTGCAAAAAAAGTAAAAATATTTAAAGAAACCCAGATTTAAAACGTTCAAAGTTATGATAATTGAAATTAAAGTCTTTGATTTCGATTGAATCAAAGCCTTATGGAAAATGAAATTAATTAAAATTACAATCAAAAAGTGGAATAAAAATGGAACAGACGAGTGGGAATAGAAAATAACTCCACCCAGTAATAAGAGATATTTCCTGAGTGAATGGGAAATATTCCAATATAATAGGAAAAATAAACTAAAAAATAAAAAGAATGAAACTGAATTAAAAAGCATTTCAGTGAGTAGTTTTTGATAACTCCATTAGTTTTTCTAAAACATCTAATTTTATTTTTTTATATTCACCTTTGATTGTTGCACCACTTGCATTTGTATGACCACCACCAGAATATTCCCTAGCTACACTGCATACATCGTATTTCCCTTTGGAGCGAAGACTAATTTTAGTGGTACCATTTTCTATTTCTGTAAAGGAAACAGCAATGTGTATATCAGCTGGAGCAAGCAGTTCGCTTATGATCCCTTCAGCTGGATTGTTTGTAAAGTTATATTTAGAAAGCATAGTTCTTGTTACATCAATAGATGCAATTTTAAATTCTGGATAAATGTCTAGAGTTGAATAGATATCCTTTTTTAAGAGAAGAACTGTGTATGAATAATCTTCAAACACCTTTCTAATAAGCTCTTCTGTGGGAAACTTATGTTTTAAAAGCTTGCCTGCAATTTCATGCGTACGGGGTCTGGTTTTATTGTATTTGAACTGACCGGTATCCATTACAATCCCCATGTATAGTGATACGGAAGTATTGTAGTCGGGCTCAAAACCTGCCAATTCAAGTAGCTCAAATACAATTTCGGAGCTAGAGCCTACTTCCGGAAAGCAGTAGAGGCCTTTGAATGGGGCTACTTTGTCATGGTGATCAATTGTAATGAGGTTTGATTTATCTTCATTCAGATAATTAGCAATATCTAATATTCTTGGAATATCTGAATTGTCTACCATGATAACAAAACTTTCTCTTTGGGTGGATTGTAAAATTGTACTACCATAATTATGAATACGGTTGAGGGGATCAAGGAAGAGATATCTATCAGGGGTTTTATCTGGATTTAAAATAGTATGTTTTTTACCTAGTTTTTCAAGAAGAAAGCCAAGGCCGAGTTCAGAGCCCATACCATCGGGATCGCAGCTTTTATGGGTAGTTATGATGAAGTTATCATTTTTTTTGATTTCAGAAAGAAGTTCAGCATACATTTCTTTTCTATCAATTTGATTTTTATCCTGCATTCTTTTTTCCTTTGAAGAGGTCATACCAATAATTTACTTCATCTTTTGAAAGGACAAGATCTGAATCCTTTTCTTCTTCTTTTGAATTTTTTTGGATGGTTTCATTGAGCAGTGATGCAAACTCTTCTGATTTATATAGTTTACATCCATACTTTTTTCCATAAAAAATTAGATCTTTATCAGAACTTACAAGATATAAATCCGAGGCATTGATAGACTGGCGAATAAATAATTTGATGTGATCATCCGCTTTGATATCATGACTGTAATAGATTCTCATCCCCTGAAATTCATCTTCGACAACCATACTACCCTGTTCTTTCTTTCCGTCAAAGAAAATGTGAAATTTGCTCTGTTTTCTTTTTTTGCCAAAGAGGAGGAGGTTGTCTAGCAATCCTTTTCTTGCTTCATTTAATTTGTTCTCATACATCAGTATTTCCAAATCTGGAAATTTATAAATAAGATTGAATCCATCTACAACCAATATCATAAATTCTTAATTCTCTCTACTGAAATAATATTCCTAATAGATTTTATATTTTCTAAAATTTCTTCCAATTGGTCTAGATGCTCGATCTCAATGAGGAATCTTGCAATCATTGAACCCTGGCCTGCAGAGGTTGCTCCTGCTTCTAATATATTTGTATCTGTTTTAGAGATGGAATCAACAATCTCTAAAAATATCTTTGGACGATCAAAGGCTTTCACTTCAATTCTAACAGGAACTGGCTTGTTGATTCCATCCCATCTCACATTAACTAATTTTTTCAAATCAGAAAATTGGCTGGCAATCTCACATGTTTTTTTGTGAACACTAACCCCGCTTCCCCGTGTAATAAATCCAATGATTTCATCTCCTGGAATAGGTGAGCAGCAGCTTGCCAAACGAACTAAGATATCTTTGTACCCACCCACCAGGATACTGACTTTCTTTTTTGGCTTGGAATCTTTTTGTTTTTTGTGACTGGTCTTTTGGATAGTCTGGATATCTTTATCACTGATTGCAATATTAGTAACAGTTCCTGGTTTTACAAAGTCCGTCTCACCTTGTTTTTTTAGTTCATCCTGGAGCTTTCTAAAGTACTGTCTGAGTTTTTGGCGCGCATGGGGGGTTTTTAAAATGCGTTCCCAAATGGGGGATGGTTTTGCATTTTTTTCAGTGAGTATCTCTACCTGGTCACCCGTGCTAAGCTCTGTTCGTATGGGAACGATCTTTCCATTTATACGGGCAGCTTTGGTGTGCAAGCCTATATCAGTGTGCACGCGAAAGGCAAAATCCAATACGGTAGCACCTTTGGGGAATTCATACATATCCCCTCTGGGTGTAAATGCTACAATCTCATCCTCATGTAATTCCTTGGAAAAGTCACTGAAGAAGTCTTGGATATCTGCGCTAGGATTTTCCGTGAAAAATCGCATCTGCTCTTTCCATCTGTCAATAAACCTTTGTTCTAATTGGTTGTACTTTCCTTCTTTGTATCCCCAATGAGCAGCAATCCCTGACTCGGCATAGTTGTTCATCTCTTCTGTTCGAATCTGGAATTCTATGGGTTTCCCATCCGTGCTGATAATCGTTGTGTGCAATGACTGGTATAAATTTGATTTAGGAGTTGCTATGTAATCTTTAAATCTTCCTGGAACAGGGGTAAAATTTGTATGCACTATCCCTAGTATGGCATAACAATCCTTTACTTCTCTGGCAATTACCCGTATTGCTCTGAGATCATATATCTCATCTAATTTTTTTTCTTTCGTTGTGATCTTTTTATTTATCGAGTAAAAATGTTTAGACCTACCTTCTATGATTGCTTCCGTATAGTTTTCTTTTAACCATCTCTCTAGAGTTTGTATCACATGTTCTATGTGTTTGTCCCGCTCTGTTTTTTTTGAGGCTACTAGTTCTTTAACTTTATTGTATGCTTCAGGATCTACGGCTTGAAATGCAAGATCTTCTAGCTCTGATTTTATTTTGTATATACCTAGCCTTCCCGCAATTGGGGCATAGATATTAAAAACTTCATTGGCTATTCGTAATTGCTTTTCTCTGGGTTGAAAACCTAGAGTACGCATATTATGAGTTTTATCTGCTAATTTGATTATTATTACCCGTGGATCTTGGATAGTAGCCATTAGCATCCTTTTTACATTTTCAATCAAAAGAATATCTTTGGTCTTATTTTTAATTTGGGATACCTTTGTAACTCCCCTGACCATAGCCGCAATTTCCTGCCCGAAATCTTTGATCATCATTTCATGGGTATAGTTAGTATCTTCTACAACATCATGTAGTAGGGCAGCAGCTATGATCTTATCCTGACCTCCAAGGTCTTTCATAATAATGTGTGCTACATTGACTGGATGAATGATATAAGGTTGACCAGATAGCCTTTTTTGATCTGTATGGCAATGGTTAGATATATTAAAGGCTCTATTTACTAAATCGTATGACGATTTTGGAAGTATATCTTTAGCATCATCTAAAAATTGTTCAATACTAACCTCTTGTGCAGACATGTTATATATCAATATCTAGTCCTAAATCCATAAACTTGGTTGTATGTGTTAAATATCCCATGCTTACCCCTATGTCTCCAAACTGCGATAAGAATTTTAACTTTTCTGGAGTGATACCACCTGAACATTCGATTCGAATATTGGAATCAACTCTTCTTATCCTGTCAATTGCAATTTTTGTGTCATCATTAGAGAAGTTATCTAGCATAATTATATCTACTTTTGAAGAAATTGCCTCTTCTAATTGACTCAATGAATCTATTTCAAGTTCAATTTTTTTATTTTTATATATAGACTTAATTTTTTCCACGGCAATTGTAATACTTCCACATAGGGCAACATGGTTATCCTTAATCAATGCCATATCACTTAAATGGATCCGATGATTTGCACCTCCTCCTGTATAGACGGCATACTTCACCAATTTTCTATATCCGGGCAATGTCTTTCTTGTATCTAGTACTAAGAGATTGGGATATTCTAAAACAATTCGAGAGACTGTTGTGGCAATTCCCGATAAATATTGTAAAAAATTTAAAAGGATACGTTCAATTCTTAGCAAGGTTCTTATGGAGCCCTCAATTTCAGCCAATACCATTCCCTTTTGGATTTTTCCTCCCTCCTTTGCTTTTAATTGGAAATCAAAATCTCTCGAAAATTTTGCTTGGATGCAGGTGAATAGATCTGTTCCACAGAGGATTCCATCTTCCCGGGAGGTCAATTTGGCAGCACCTCTCTGGGTGGGAGAAAAAATGGGGGTAGAGGTAATATCTTCTTCGGGACAATCCTCTAAGAGTGCTAAATCTAGGAGAGGAGTAAAGTCGTTGGGGGATAGTTTATCAATAGGACTCGTATAGTATCTTTGCATTCTAACAGACAAAAATAGGTGTGTTCCAAAACTATTCAAACGAAAAAGACCGAATATTTAGAAAATTAGAATATAAGCGGTAATTATTTAGATGGGAGCAAGATTGATTGGGATGGAAAAATTGTATTAGGTTTTTTTATTGATTTTTTATTTTGTTTATAAATATCTTTCCACTTCTTGTGGCTATGAAAGTAAAACTCTGAGATACTAACAAGGGACTCTCCCTTTTTGACCTTGTGAAATTTGGGAGTAATGGATCCTTTAAAATATTGCCTTTTAGGAGCTTGGTTTGGTTCATCCGCATAGATTCTTTTTTCCGGGACTGAGGCGACACTAACATCCTCTTGGAACCGTTCGGTTAAAAATAGGGAGTCCTCTGCACTTGCAATGGATTCTACAAATTTTTCATCTTTGAAAAGTTGTTCAGCTAATGAATAGGATTCTCTGGCTGCCCTTAGGTTGTCTTCTAATTGGGCTAGTATTTCGGGATCTTCATCAAATTTATGTTTTTGAGATTCTAGGATCTCTTCCGCGGCACTGAGCTTAGAATGGGAGGTATCTAGTTTGATTTTTGCATATTCTCTAAACTCATCGGTGACTAGATCACTCAGCTTTTTACGGAGGTCTTCTAATTGTAAAAATCCTCGTTTTATTTTTCCAAGAGTGATCAAAGAAAGCCCTTCTTGGATATCTTTTTCCAACACGGCTAGGTTGACAGAATCTTGCTTTTCTGAGGATCTATACTTTCGAATCAACTCTAGTGTTTCCGTGAGATCACTTTGGGAGTAGTGAAGTGCGGATGCCTGGGCTAAAGAAAGGCTCATTGATTTGGATGACATATCTGTAGATTCTTCCCACTTTGAAATACTGGTTTCAATGTCTTCAAATAGAGACTCTACTAGCTCCTCTTTCTTAGAAAGATTTGTTTCTGTTTCTATTTCTTCTAGCCTCGTAGATAGACCTGCAGAGAGAACTTCCCCCTCGGCATAGAGATCAACTGCACGAGTATAGTATTCAACTGCAAGGGATTCTGCAAAACTTTCTTCTGCAGATTCCAAAGCTTCTTTTGTTTTTTGTCTCTCTGCGGGTATCAGAGAAGGTAGTGCTTGAAAACATGCTCTTTGGTACAAAGTAACCACAAAGGAAAGTTTTTCTGAGTCTTCTGGGTCTTTAGAAAGGAGTGATGCTTCCGCTTGTGCTTGTTCTAAAGCTACGGGAGAATGTTTGGCTAAATGAAAAATTTGAATCCTTTTCTCATATTTTTTTAATAGTTCACCTTTTTCAACTGCATCTATAGACAAAATGCAAAGGAAAAAAAAGCTAAACATACCAACAGGTAAGAACTTTTGCTTTCCTGTTGGTATGTAGTGTTTCATATTTTCTGGGTATTATTTCGAATTATTTCCAGAGTTAAAATTACTCTGAAAAATGTTTTTAGGATGTTTGAAAAAAATAGTCATATACAAACTAGTGTGAAAAAAACAAAAAAAGCCCAAAGGGCTTTTTGTTTGAACACTCGAATGTTTTATGTGGAAAAACCACAAAAAACATTGGGTCTGATTTTGAGAAAGAAATAGGAAAGCCTATTTAAATGCTGCTACAGCATCTGCCTCAGCATCAAAAATTTCAAAAAAAGATGTTAGTTTAGTCAATTCAAATACTTTTCTAACAGATCCAGCTACGTTTATGATTTTTAGTCCACCCTGGTATTTTTTTAGGTTGGACAAACTTGAAATAAGTGCACCGATCCCGGAAGAGTCTATGTAGGAAACCTTTTCAAGGTTGATAACGATTTGGTATCTCTTTTCATCAATCAATTTTGCAATGACATCTTTTATTTCGGGGGCGTTGTATAGATCAATCTCACCATTGATGTCGAGAAGGATGATATTGTTGTTCTCTCTTCTATTGATTTCCATTCTTTATATTCCGCTCCTTGGCTTATGGTTGGATGTTTATAGTAGTTATGTATTTATCCATTCGTTATTTTTTAGTCAACGATAAATTTCTATACAGAGTATAATTTTTTCCAATTTTTATAATTTTCCTCAAAAGAACCACTTTTTATTGAGTCACGTATAGATTTCAGAAAGGATTGCATAAAAAATAAATTATGGAACGTACTGAGTTGGAAGGCTAACAATTCTTTTACTTTGTGGAGATGACGAATATAGCCCAAACTATATCTTTTACAAACCTTGCAAGGGCAATCAGGGTCAATTGGTTGCTCACTGTTCTTATAAATCTCATTTCGGAGGTTGATTTTCCCCTTTGTGGTAAAAACCTGCCCATTTCTTGCATTCCGTGTGGGGAGAACACAATCAAACATATCAATTCCATGTAGTACTCCATCTAAAATATCATTCACGGTCCCCACACCCATAAGGTATCTTGGTCTAAGTGGGTCAAAATAGGGTGAAATAGTTTTGAGAGTGGAAAGAAATTCGGATCTTGTTTCTCCAACAGACAAACCACCAATTGCAATTCCTGAAAAAGGGAGGGAATTTAAGTACTGCAAGGATTGGATTCGCAGCTCTGGATCTACACCTCCCTGTGCAATTCCAAACAAATTTTGAGAATTGGTATTTTTCTGCCAGTATACAATGGATTGTTCTGCCCATCTATGTGTTCTTTCTAATCCAAGTTCCAGCCGCATCCTATCTACACCATAGGGGGCACAATCATCTAAGACCATCATGATATCAGAACCAATGGATCTTTGGATGTCTATGACCTTTTCTGGGGTAAAATCATGGTGGGAACCATCGATATGGGATTGAAAATGCACACCGTTTTTATGAAATTTAAAAAGGTCCCCCAAACTAAAAACCTGATACCCACCACTGTCAGTCAGTAGGGCTCTTTTGTATGACATAAAGTTTTTGAGTCCTTTAAATGTATCTAAGACATCTGTGCCGGGACGCAGATACAGATGGTAGGTATTCGCAAGTATGAGATCTAAATTTAATTCATCTATGTCGTCGGAAGAGAGAGATTTTATGGTACCGCGGGTACCCACAGGCATAAATACAGGAGTTTCAACTTTTAAAGAGCCAAATGATAGTTCACCGTATCTCGCTTGTGAATGGGAATCCCTTTGGATTTCCCGAAAGAGATTCATTTGCTTAAATGTTCACAGGATTTCCCTTTTATGCAATTTGCATAGAGGTTTAGCCGATGGCCTTTTATGGTAAATCCATTCTGAGAGGCTATTTGTTCTTGGAGTTCTTCTATTCTAGGCTCAAAAAACTCTACAATTCGATTGCAATCCAAACAAATGATATGATCGTGATGTTCATGACCTAAGATGTGTTCGTAGTACTTGTAATCTTTCCCAAAGTCATGCTCAACTAAGAGATTGGCATCTACCATTATGGTTAGAATTCTATAAATAGTAGCTTTGGAGATTTCATCCCGTTTGTCTTTGAACATATCACTGAGGCTTTCGGCGGTGAAATGGCTGTGAAGGGAAAATATTTTTTCCGCAACTAAAAGTCTTTGGGCAGTGACTTTGAGTCCTTCTTTTTTTAAAAGTTCCTCAAAGATACGCATTTCTTCTACTACATCTGGATGAAAGGTAGGCTTTTTGATTTCTTTTTTCATGATAGTTTTAGTATAGCTTTTCCATAGCTCTTTCGTGATGTCACATCCCTAAGTGCTGTGGGTGCTTCCTCCAGTGCATAAGTTTTGTAGATGATGGGGGATAGGATCCCGTTTGTATACCATTTATTGAGTTGTGTGACCGCTTCCTGAACGCTTTGAGGATGGTTTTGGATGTATAGATTCCAGAAGAGCCCTAGGATGCCAATGTTGTTTAACAGGAGAAGATTGGTAGCAACCTGAGCTATTTTACCGGAGGTAAATCCAACCACTACAATTCTTCCTTCAAAATTAGTGCAGAGAATGGATTTTTCTAAAACTTCTCCTCCCACGGGATCGATCACCACATCTGCACCTCCATATTCTTTGCGTATTTTTTTTGACCAGAGTGGATCATTGTAATTTAGAGAGAGATCAGCACCACAGTTTTGGGTGATCTTGAGTTTTTCTTCAGTGCCTGCAGTGGCATACACTTTTGATCCTATAGCTTTTCCAATCTGGATAGAAGAAGTACCAATTCCTCCCGCTCCAGCATGAACTAGTAGGGTTTCATGAGGTTTTAAGGCTGCTCTGCGGACGATTCCAAAGTAGGATGATTGGTAGGTTATATGGAAACCAGCAGCTTCCTCGAAGCTCATGGATTCAGGCATGTGGAAAGTGAAAGATTCTTTGGCGGCAACTTGTTCTGCATATCCACCTATGAATATGACAGCAGCCACTCGATCTCCCACTTTAAATTTTGTTACATTGTTTCCAACAGAGAGAACAACTCCACTGACTTCTGAGCCTGGCGAAAAAGGACGTTTGGGCCTGGCTTGGTACTTTCCCTGGATGATAAGTAGGTCGGGAAAGTTTATGCCTGCTGCCTTTACTTGGATGAGAATTTCATCCTGAGAGATAGTGGGCTCAGGTATGTCCGTATAGATCATTTCCTCGGGCTCGCACCATTTTTCTACAATATATGCTTTCATCATTCTCCCACCTTGCGTTCAGGAAATTGAAGATTTCCAGATTAGTCACGATTTTTTTTTATTCAATGTAAAAATTGGAAGATAGATCACCAAATAGACTTTCTTATTGTCATCATTTAGATGGATGCCTATTCATTAGGTGGTTCAGTTGTGGGTTCTGGTACCACAGTACTTCCTTCCTCTGGCATAGTTTCATCTGTTCCACGTGGGTATACTGTTTCCAGGTGCATAGAGTCCAATAGGTCTTTGGGAGAAATTGCATTTTCTTCAATGGGCACATCTTTTCCAAATTTCTGAGAGAGAATGAGTTTTACATACGGATTGGAGAGATCATAATCTTTGTACTTTTTTAGTGGACAGAGTTCTAAATTGAGAGCCTCCTTCCAAAACTTCCAAACTAGTTCTGCAGAGTATAATTTTTCATCTCCCCATCCGTAGTACAAATCATAAGGTTTTCCAACAAATTGTATAGATGCTTCCCTCATCTTGGAAATTGCTTCCTCTGTTAGAACCTCTTTTGATTTTTTGAAACGTTTTACAAGATAGGCTCCATTGACTCCCCTTTTGAGGAATTGGTATAAATCGGTACGTTTTACAATTCCATTGGATTCTAAAACTATAAATTTATTTCTATATTTTAGTATAACCCCAACATTTGTATATCTAGAATTGGTAACTATTTTTATAGCTTTGGAAGTGGAGTTTTTAATTTCTTGGAATAGAATATCACCCTCTTGGAATCTAAAAGTTTCCGATTGTAGTGAGCCAATTCCATAGAATAGATATAAGACAAATAGAAAAATATTATTTTTATTTATCAAATTTAATGACGCAACTGCAATTACTATCTTTTTCCGCCGGTAGGCGGAAAAAAGCCTAGGATTGTTGCGAATAAATGTGCAAAAACTGACTTTTTGCAGGAACGTCATTAATGGAAATAGTTTTTTTAGAATATAATTTAGAATTTTTATCATTCTAGTATATTTCAGGAACATAGAGATCCTTAGGAGGATGTATTCTGGTGTAATTTTCATTGTGTACCCTATTTGGCAGAACAGCTTCTGTCCTTTCTACTTCAGTATATTCAAATTGTTTTAGTAGATGTGCTATGCAGTTTAAACGGGCTTTCTTTTTATTATCTGCTTTTACTATCCACCATCTGGCTTCTGGGATATGAGTTCTTTTTATCATGATCTCTTTTGCTTTTGTATAGTCTTCCCATTTGCGTCTGGATTCTAAGTCCATAGGGCTCAATTTCCACTGTTTCAATGGATCTTTGATTCGAGAGAGAAACCTAGTTTCCTGTTCCTCATCTGAGATGGAGAACCAATATTTAATGAGATTGATTTTTGACCGAACCAACATTTTTTCAAATTCAGGTACGGTAGTAAAAAAATCCTCATACTCTTCATCATCGCAAAATCCCATGACCCGTTCTACACCGGCCCTATTGTACCAACTTCTATCAAATAAAACCATTTCCCCTGCGGCGGGTAAATGGGAAATGTATCTCTGAAAGTACCATTGTGTTTTTTCTCTATCATTGGGAGCAGGTAGGGCGGTTACCCTACAAACCCTTGGATTAAGTCTTTGTGTTATACGTTTAATGACTCCTCCCTTTCCTGCTGCATCCCTTCCCTCAAATAGTATTACAACTTTTTTCTTGGTATGAACAATCCAGTCCTGGAGTTTAACAAGTTCACCCTGTAGTCTGAAAAGTTCTTTGAAATACTGTTTTCTGGATTCTAAGTCTTCCTCAGAATAATTGGAATTACCATGCTTGGTTCTTTCTGAGTTTCTATCTTCATATTCCATTTCCCATTCTTCATCATAAGCATCTAAGATATCACTTTGGATTTTTTTGATTTGTTCTTCGTTTAGCTCCATATATAATTCCTCATTTAAATTTACTTTGGGCTTATATTTATAAATGGGAGAGTCCCATTTCCAATCATGTATTGTGGTAATTTTCCATCCCATTTATCAATTGCATTTAATTGTATCATTAGTGGTGATACTGAAACATTTTTTAATCGAAGTGTTTCTGCCTCAGCTCGGGCAGTAGCAATTTGTTGCTCCGCTTCGATTTTGATTCTTTGAAGATCTCTCTCTGCTTTCAATGCTAGTTGTTCAGCTTCTTGTTTGGATTCGATAGCACGTGCAAATGTCTGAGAAAACTCAAAATCTTTGATAGAAAAATCATCAATAATAATAAAATATTTTTGGAGACGAGCATCAAGTCCATTTTTTATACCAATGCTTACTTCTTCTCGAAGTGTGATGAGCTCTGCTGCGGTGTACTTAGCTGTTATAGATTTTACAATTTCTTGGACCGCTGGATCAATGACTTTGTCTTCATAGTCAATTCCCACTGTTCTATACAAATCGTTGACTTTATCCGGTTTGAGATGATAATTTAAAGCAATCAATGTGGAAATATTTTGCAGATCTTTAGAAGCTGCGGCTGCTTTTGTTTCTTTTTTTAAAATACGGGCATCCATCATCTTGACTTTCTGAATTATGGGAATTCTAATATGGATTCCCTCATCTAAAATTGTTTCCGATACTGCGCCCATGTTCAACACTACACCTTTGTGTCCAGCATCAACTTGGACACAGGGATTTAAAAAGATAATGAAAAAAACTACAGCTATAGCTAATCCAATCTTCATATAAATTTTCCTTTTCTCATCTTCAAACATGTTAATTACTCTTTCTGCCATATTCTGCCTCTCTATATATATACTTTAGGATGATCTATATTCTTTCAATCTTTAGATTTTATTTAAAAATTAAATCTAAATTTTTAATTGCAGAGTTGAGATGATCCTTGGAGACTATTTTTTAGGTTTATTGAAATAGCTATTCAAGCTATAAAAACTAAATATGAGTCTCAATCGAGTACTTCTCTTATCTTTAATCACTTTATTTACATTTTTGGAATTGCGGGCTGATAAACTTTATCTTATAAAATTTGGTGAAAGTCTTTACCCACCTTTGCTTACTAATCGATTGGGTAGTACATCTATAAAAATGGGATGGTACTTTTACTATTTTGAAAGAGAACCTTTTAAAATATTGATAGATTCTGGTATGTTAGATTTAAAAAATGTAAGCAAATTTAGAATTCAAAACTATAAAAGCCCTAAGGAACTTTTGTTAAACAAGGGAATATCACCTGATAGTATTACAGATATTTTTATTACTCATAGTCATTTTGATCATATAGAGGGAGTTATAAATTTTCCTAAAGCAAAGATTCATATACAGTTGTTGGAGTATGAGAATTTAAAAAAAAGTGACTTTTATATAAAGCACAAAGAATTCTTTTTAAAAAAAGAAAATGAAAATTTACTTTTTCAATACAAGGGTGAGTCTGAAATTTATAATATGATTTATTTAATTCCCACAAATGGTCATACCATTGGTTCGCAAGCAATAGAAATAAAAACAGAAAACTCTCATTATCTATTTACAGGAGATGAATGTTATTATGTAAAAGAGTGCAAAAAAGGAATTGGAACTTTTCCTAAAGCACTTTATTCTTCTAAGAAAAATTTACTTTTTATGAAAAAAGTACAAGATTATCTTATCAATTCAAAAGTAAAAATTTTTACAATGCATGATCCTGAATTGGAAAATGAACTAGAGGTAATTGAATAAAATCGGAATAGCGCTATTTTTATTGATACATGACGTTCCTGCAAAAAGTCAGTTTATGCAAATTTATTCGCAACAATCCTAGACTTTTTTCCACCTACCGGCGGAAAAAGATAGTAATTACAGTTGCGTCGTACATTACATTTATTCAATCTACTTGTAGATTGGTAAATGAAGAATAGGGAATAGATTTAGTTAGCATTTGCTAGAGAGCAAGCAGTTGGATTTTTTGAAGTTGTGTAACGATCTAGATATATTTTATAGGGTTTTCCCCGATTTTTATATTCTTCTGACCATATTAACTTATCTCTGCAAACAGTGGAAAGTGATACTTCATCATTTTCAAATTTTTCTAAAAGATAAATTGCAGATAAGCTACGTCCTCCAGCTTGGTAGATAAGGTATGCTTTTTGATTGGCATATAGATTTTTGGAGAGTTTATCTAAAAACATCTTAAACTGAGAGTATGTTGTATATTCAGGGTCTATAGCATTGCTTAAGTAGACTATAACAGTTTTATCCGTTTTTACACGAATATCCGAATAAGTGAGTGTAGATAATTGAAGCTCAATTCTATTTATGTTTGAAAACATGGATTGGTAGGAGAGGAGAGAATCATTGCAATCTTCTAAATCTCCCAAGCTACAAAATGATTTTATATTTATATTTCTTTCCCTTGGTCTTGGCTTAGGTCCAAAAATAGCAGTCCAAGATACAGGAATGTTGGAGATGATTCCTGGATCAATTTGACCCTCTTCACTTAGTTTTATACTTTCATTTTTAAATAACTGGTACATTTCTAAGTGACCGAAGAGAATTTTCCAGTTCATATCTAACATGGTTAATGTAGTACAATTTAATGTACTATGCATGATATATGGCTGCATAAAACCTACAGAATAGCAATCTTTGAGACCGCTAATCCTTTCGGATAGATAGCTGAATGTTTTTTTCACTTTAACATCATTCATTTGAAAAAAGTTAAAACACCCTGCATAGAGTGAGGGGATCAACCTATCGTACCATTTTTCATCATCTTTCTTTTTTAGAGAAAATTCTCTGATGTAATTTCTGAGTATATGTATGTCGTATTTTTTATTTTTGTAAAGGATATTGCATACATCTTCACTTTTCTTTTCCATGGTAAGGAAGAGTTGTTTAGCTGAATTTTCATCATAGAGTGTGGACTTTACATCCACTAAAATTTGTGTATGATCCTCGGAGGCTGTCATGATGAGGGGAGGAATATGGAAAGTCTGCGAAAAGAGAACTCCTAAAAAAGCAAAGAGAAAGATGAATAAATAGATATATTTCTTTTCGATTTTCATAGGTTTATGTTAATATTTTAGTTTTGTAAGCAATTTTCGGTCAAATCAATGGAATAATAAGTAAGTTAGGCTATGCAAATAAGGGAAATCAAAAATAAACTTTCCAAAGAATCTACTATCTGCACAGATTACGGTTGCCATTTGTCTATTAAATATACTGTTTTTAAAGATAACCAAAACTTCAATAAGTTTTTCCTTCATAAAATTTAAATCAGATAGTTCAATTCAATTTTTTCCTATCTCTTTAGAGGATTCCAATTGAACAATCAGGTGAGAATAAATGGGAAATAAGCAAATTCAATTTTAGCAAAAAAAATGGAATACACGAAAAACTTAGTTCCCTATTTGAGAAGAATTTTCATTCATTACCTTAAGTTTTTTTATTCTAAGAAACATCTCAATTGAATTGAAGGTTTATGAAATGGAATTTAGGTCACAGGGAAGGTATTATCTATTATCGTCCATTTTTTTATTTCACTCTCTGTCAGATAATGAAAAAAATATAATTGCTGAAAGATGTCAAATCAAGGATTTGAAACGACATGAAAATCTTTATCACAAAGGACAGGATGGAGAATATTTTATTATAATAATAAATGGTTCAGTTGAGGTGTACCTTCCTCAATCATCTGAAACTTCACGTACAGATGAAGTAGTAGATATTTTAAGAAAAGGTGACACGCTTGGAATTGTCTCTATTTTAGAAAAAAAACCTCATTCATTTAGTGCAAGAGCTTTAGGAAACGTAAGACTTCTTCTAATAAATGAAAAAGATCTTACCTATATCATGCAGACAATTCCCTCTTTTAATGTAATAATCACGAGGGTTTTATCAAAAAGAATAAAAGCATCTCTTGGTGAAACTAAAAGGAAAGTTATTGAAAGCAGCATCATATCCGTTTATTCTCCAGATACTGAAGACTTAGGTTCTAAATATGCTGTGGAATTATCTGAAAATATTATCAATCAATCGAAGAGAACAGTGGTTGTATTGAGAATAAATAAGAAGAATCCTACTCCAATTAAAGCTAAATCCAAAATTAAAATAATAAATTATGATACTATTTCAGAAATCATAGAACATCTGAATCAGCATTTATACTCATATAATATTATAATAATTGATTTACCGAATAATGATTTTGAAAAGTGTAAGACTCTTCTAGCAGAATCTGATTATTGTCACTATCTCACATATTCAGATAGTATCACCAAAGAAATATTTTTTAAGAGTGCTAACTTAGAACAAGGGAAATTAAGAGGAAGTTACCTTCGAATAATTAAAATATTAAGATCATCAGGTCTTAAAGATATCAATAAATTGACTTTAAAAATTTCCAGAGAAGTTACTGGGGTTAGATGTGGCTTGGCTCTAGGAGGTGGGGCTGCGTTTGGGTTGTCTCAAATTGGCGCTCTTAAAGTTTTAGAGAAAGAAAACATTAAAATTGATATGGTTTCAGGAACAAGTATTGGTTCCTTAGTTGGTGCACTTTGGTGTTGTGGTATGACGGCAGTTGAAATTGAATCAATTACCAAAGAAATTAATTCAGTATTTAATTTAATGAAATTTGTAGATGTTGCAATGATACCTAAGAAAGGGTTTATCTTAGGAAATAATATAAGAAAATTTTTAGAAAAATTCTTAGGAACAAAAACATTTAATGATCTAAATACTGATTTAAGAATCATCTCTTGTGATATAAATACAAGGGAAGAAGTTGTTATACGAAGTGGTAGTATTGTAGATGCAATTATGGCAAGTACTGCAATTCCCGGTCTTTTCAATCCTGTAAGGCATAATGATATGGTTTTAGTTGATGGGGGAGTGGTAAATCCTTTGCCGGTATCTACACTTTCAGTAGAGGGTATCAATAGGATTATAGCTATCAATGCCATGCCATCGCCTAATGATATTGTAAGTTCAAATAGAGTAGAGCAATCTATTCTTGATATCTTTATAAATAGCTTTTATTCATTGCAATACAGGCTATGTAAATATTCAGCACAGGGAAGTGATATATATCTATCGCCTATTCTTCCTAATTCTTCTTGGTATGAGTTTTATCGTGCACAAGAGTTTATTGATTTTGGAGAAAAAGTGTGTTTTGAAAATCTTCGTGAAATAAAAAAATTAGTGAGGAAGTAAGAATATGGAACCATATATTGAAAAAGTAAAAAATGATTTTGAAAGCTGGAAAGTTCGAGAGCCGGGAACAATTGAGAAAATCTCTGGATTTGTAGGAAAACCTGTAGAAGTTGTCATACAACCCTTTATAGAAAAAATTTCTCCTCTCTTAGAAGATGTTTTAAAAAATTCAAATAAATATATTGCAGAGGCAATTGTAAATTCTCATGAAGAAATAAAAGATATTACTAAATTTACACCCGATGATTTTATAGAGTGGCACAAGAAAGCCGATGAAGATTCAGATACACTCATCAAAGCGGGGATAGCAACTCTGTCTGCAGAAGGAGCAGTAGGTGGATTTTTGGGATTCAATGCACTTTTGGCTGAAGTGCCTGTATCATTTGGAACTATTCTTGCTTTTGCAAATAAGATTGCTGCTACATATCACATTGATATTACTAATGAGGATACTCAAATTGAGATTTTAAAAGCAATAACTGCAGGCTCATCATCTTCATTAGAAATTAAAAATGAATCTACTTCTACATTTTCTTTATCTAATATTGTAATACAAAAAGTCTCCTGGGGATCTTTAGCTAGTGGGAAAATTTATGCAGGAAATTCAGCACTAATAGTCGTAAAACAAATATTAAAAACTTTAGGTGTAGGTATATCTAGAAGGAAAGCAGCTCAATTTTTACCTGGTTTGGGTGCAGTGACTGGAGGACTTATCAATGGTGGCTGGGCAAATGAGTCATTAAATGCAGTAAAAGAATATTGTAGATATACTGTAGCACAAAAGTATTTTGAAGTCTTTTATGAAAATTCTTAAAAAAAATTGATTATGCAACTGCAATAACTTTTTTTTTCCGCCGGCAGTCGAAAAAAAGTGTAAGATTTTTGTGTAAAATATTACAAAAACAGACTTATTAAAGGAACGCCATTTATTAGAATTTAGCAATAAACTGGGTATTTAGATTATTTCTTTATAAAATCTAAAATTGAATTGGAAGTTTCTTTATCATTCAAGAGTTCGGAGTGTTCTGCAGTTGAAACATAAAGGGAGAAAGGTATGCCAGGTGGTGGTAAAGCATTTTCATTTGTAACTCTGCCATCACCTAGAACCCTCTCTCCCTCTAGTATTTTCCAACGCCAACCTTCATTCATCTTTCTTCCGAAGACTCTTCGGATGGTTCCTTTATTCTCTGCCCGTACTACAAGAACAGGTGGGTACTTTATCTCTTTTTTTGTATCCAAAGATTCTTTAAATTTTAGTGCTTTATTTAGCCTTTGTTGCAAATCTATTATGGGTTCATTGGCACATGGGGAGCCAACAGTATAAGTTCCTAGGTTGTAAGTTTTCCAAAAATTTGCATCATAAAATTTGTTTTGTATAACATTTCTATTTTCATCAAAAAGTACTTCTTTAGTATCAAAACTATTTTCTCTTGGAAAAAATGAATAAATAGATTCGAATGATTGTACTACACAAGGGGAGGCTATTTTTGTATTTATTCCTGTGTTCACCCCAATCATAATATCTTCTAAAAAACCAACTCCGCCTGAAAAAGGCGTTCCT
>CAMCZP010000035.1 GCA_945887855.1 Leptospira interrogans serovar Manilae
AAGAAACCCACCCATTCGATATAGAAAAAATATTCCTACTTCCTGGTTAAAGTTAATTTTAAAGGAAGGGAAAAATCGAATGGTTAGAAAGATGACCGCACATATTAACTTTCCAACTCTCAGATTAATTCGTTATAGGATTGGAAATATCACACTAAATGATTTAGAACCTGGTGAATTTAAATTGGTAAAGTGGCAAGATATATGTTAAATTATAAGGTCTTGGATTCGGGTGATTTTGAAAAATTGGAAGTAATTGGAAATGTAACACTGATTAGACCATCCTTGAATTCACCCTATCCCAAAAAAAATCCCGAATTATGGAAAAGTCCTGATGGTTATTATGAAAAAAATAACACAGGATCGGGCAAATGGTATTTACATAAAAAAGTTAAAGATTCCTTTGAATTTAAAATATATGATGATATTATAATTAAAATTAAATTAACACCATTTGGTCATTTAGGAATTTTTCCTGAACAAGAAAATAATTGGAAAATTATTGATCACATAGGTTTAAAAATGCAAAATAATTTAGAAGTATTAAATCTTTTTGCATATTCCGGTATTTCAACTTTGATGGGTTTACGGAATGGAATGAACCTATGCCATGTAGATGCCTCAAAGGGAATGGTCGAATGGGCTAGGGAAAATGCAGAGCTTTCAGGCTTACGTAATAAAAAAGTACGATGGATTGTTGAAGATGTTTTGAAGTTCTTGCAGCGTGAAGTAAATAGGGGTAAGATTTATGATGGTGTAATACTGGATCCTCCCAGCTTTGGTAGAGGCTCAAAGGGAGAAATCTGGAAAATAGAAAATGACTTACCTACACTAATGGAATTAATCGGTAAATTAACAAATTTTAAACCTAAATTTATAATTATGTCTTGTCATACAACTGGATTTAGCCCACTTATTTTAGAAAGATTTTTAAAGTTATACTTTAAAGAAAATTTAAATGGTTTTTATTCTAAAGAATTATTCATTTTAGAAAATAATAATGAAAAATTATCGGGGGGTTTTTGTTCATATTACTTTTCTAGAGAATTTCAAGAGTGTATTACAACTTTAATGGATTAGCATCACCCCATAATTTTTCTAGATCATAATATTTTCTTTTCTCCGGTGTCATTAAATGTACAATAATTTCCCCTAAATCAAGTAAAATCCATCCATTGTCAGTACTATGTGCTTTCTTCTCCTGGTTTCCTGGACCTAATTTATATTCCTTTAAAGTTTTTTCAAGATCTCTAGATGCTGCTCTGCCTTGTACCAAACTATTCACGGTGCATATTATAAAAATACTGAGGTAGCTATTCACATTTTCTAAATTTAGTACTTTTATATCTTCGCATTTTTTATCTTCTAAAATTAAAATAATTTTTTTTATTAATTTTTTAGAATCTAATTTAGTGGGTTTTTTTTTAATGATTTTTTCTGACTCATTTTCCTGGCTTAATTTCAAAATCTTCTCCTAGTATAACTGTTGTATCCAATCCATAGTCCTTATTAATAAGGTGGTAAATATTTTTTATTCCTAACAATTTGGCTATTCTATAAGAGTACTCAGTGCTACCTGATCTATCAATGATAATAGATTTATTTTCCTTCATATTCCAACCATTTCCTACAGATAAAACTTTAATGCTATTTTCATTTAAAATAGATTTTACACTCTTAGCAAGTCCATTAGTTTCTGTACTATTTAGTACTTCTGTTCTGGCAAGATCTCCAATATTATAATCTCCCGAACTTAAATAAGATGCTAGTTTAGAAAATCCAAAATTTGCATTTTCATCATGTATTACTAACTTTATTGAACTTGAATCAATTATTAATTCACCGGGCATTTCTGATACAGAAAATGCTATGTTGTTATTTTTTATATATGTATATAGTTGGTATAAATCTTGACCATTTATATTGGAATCAAATTTTTTACTAATTACCTCAAACCACTCTTTTCTTATATCTTGCTTTTCTTTGATTCTATCATAGAAACTTAAACTCATACTTTCTTGGTGGTTTATTCTATTGACATATGTCATTGGATCATCTTTAGTAATTATATTATTAAAATCTAATACCTCTTCGCCTGAAAAAATAAATGAACCTGTTTTTCTTTTATACTTATCCGATGAGTTGATTGTATAACTATCTACATAAAAAGGTAGACCATCAAAAAGATCAATTATCTCTGAAATATTTTTATCATGAATATTAATATAAAAGTTTACTTTTAATCCTGTGATTCCCTCAATTTTTGGAATCATATAAAGAAGAGCATCCCCTTTCATAGACTCTACAGTTTTGTCATCAAATGTAGATATAGGATTTATAAAAAATAAGCCACATTTCTTTTGGACAGGTTGAAGAAACACAAAGACACTCAGATTTAAAGATTCATCATTGTATCCATTAATAAAAAAAGTTAATATTTTATCCTGTGAAAGTTTTTCTTCTAATTTTGTCTTATGAGTAATTTTAAATAGGGCTTTTTGTGAACCCATTAAGAATAAAAAAAATACAAGTATTGAAATTACAGCTAATATTAGAGTTTTAATTGTCTTGCTATTTATAGGATCCTCCGCTTGACTTTTTTGAGACATATTTATCTTTTGATTACAATGGAGTCTGTCAATCTAATTTTTTATGAGTGAAAAGGTTCTAAAAGTTGGGGAGCTTTTCAAACACCTCTCCGAGCTAAACAATGGTGACTATGAATATAGGCCAGAACAGGTCGACATGTCAATCCAAGTTGAAAAAGCTCTAGAGAATTCAGAAATTCTTCTAATAGAAGCAGGGACGGGTGTTGGAAAGAGTCTTGCCTATCTTCTGCCTGCATCTCTATACTCTTTACAAACTGGAAAAAAAGTAGTCATTTCAACCGAAACTATTGCTCTCCAAAACCAGCTAATTTCCAAAGATATTCCCCTTGTGAGAGAAATCTTAAACAAAGATATTAAAGCTGAAATTGCCTTGGGATCGAGTAATTATATTTGTAAACGCAAAATGGATCATACTATTTCAAATGGTACTTTCGGAATTGAGATGAATGATTACCTCAATGACTTTTATAAATGGGAAAAAAAAACACAAACTGGAATAAAATCAGAATATAGGGGGTTTTATACACAAGAGTTTTGGGGCAAAGTCAGTCGTGAGAGTGAAAATTGTTTGGCTAGAAAATGTCCTAATTATGATATCTCCTATTATTTCTTAGAAAAAGAAAAATGGAAAAATGCAAATCTTTTAATTATCAACCATTATCTATTAGCTAGTCATATCGCAGGTGATTTAAAAATTTTACCAGAATTTCAAAATTTAATCATAGACGAAGCTCATAATTTTCCTGATATAACAGGGAGATCATTTCGTATTACAATAATATATGAAGATATATTAAATATTCTTAACTTTATTGGGGGAAAAGATAAAAAAAATACAGGGTTACTCGGAAAGATTGATAGTAGTTTAAAAAGTAATAAAATTACTGATATAATTTCCAAAAAAGAAGATTTTTTAAATCAATTTTTTGGAAAATTATTTGAGGAATACCCGGTCTTATTCCAATCCCAACGTGTAAAAAAGAAAATTAATCCTGACAAAGGAAAGTTACAGGAGTATTTAAATGAAGTTAGTAATATATTAAAATCAATCAAAGAGAAGTTCAACCCCGAAACAGATAATATTTTAGAAAAAGAAATCCAAATGGAACTGGAATTCGCTTCTAATAAGTGTAGTACATTTTCAGAAGCATTGAAAATGATAAATAAACCAGATGATACAATAGTAATTTGGCTAGAGCCTCCTCAGGATTCTTCGAAATTTCGTTTTTATACGATCAATGCACAACCTCTCCACTCTGGAGAGCTTTTAATTGAAAAATTAATTCCAAATATGGATTCAATTGTATTTACATCAGCAACACTTTCTAGCAATGAAAATGATTTTAACTATTTTAAAAATCAAATTGGAAACCCACCCTCCATTGAAAAATCACTTCCCTCCCCTTTTCCGTACTCTAAAAATTCATTGATTTACCTTCCTAAAAATATCCGTGATCCTGTTTTACAGAGTGATGATTATTTTAGTGATATCATCAAATTAATCCCCTACTTGGTCAATCTCAGCAATGGAAATTGTTTTGTTTTGTTTACATCTAATAAAATGATGAAAGATACCTTTTTGGAATTAAAGGACAAATTGGATTTTCCTATCTTTTCCCAACACGATTTGGGAGCAGAAAAGGCAAAAGAAGAATTCTTACATACCCCTGATAGTGTTTTATTTGGAGTTTCCACTTTTTGGCAGGGTATTGATATAAAAGGTGATAAATTACGATCCGTGATTATCACAAAACTTCCTTTCCAACCACCCGGTGAACCGGTACTCGAAGCAAAGATTGAAATACTCAAAGCAAATAAAGGAAATCCTTTCCTGGAAATCCAATTGCCCCATGCTGCCTTAACATTAAAGCAGGGATTTGGACGGTTAATTCGCTCTAAAACAGACAGGGGTTTTGTAGCTATTCTCGATCCCCGAATCCAAACAAAAAATTATGGGAAAGGTTTGGTAGCCTCCCTACCACCCGGAAAAGTATTGAACTCTTTTAAGGATCTGAAAGAAGAATACTATCTACTTTTTCCATAAGAAAAATACCTATGTATTCCAAATATTATTTGGTTAATTGAGTAGATAAAAAAGAATCGACTTCTATAGATTGAAATTAAGTGTAGAATTATGAAAGAAGCCAAAAGCGAACTACAGCCTGATACAAAAGCAACTATCGAAGCTCTTTCCGAGACTTTCAAGCCCTCCAAATTAACAATCCGATTAAAACTGATGGTGATCATATCATCTATTATTTTTCTTTCACTCTCCGCTATCATCTATTTAGCTACTTACTTTTTTAAAAAAGACTCTGAAAATAGGATTCGTGAAGGAGATCTGCAAGTTACAAACCTCATTTCACTTAAACTCAAAGCGGAATTTTTTTCTTTAGCCAGTAATATGACTTTGCTAGGTCTCAATCTTTCAGAAAAAAAAGATTGTAACGATCCAGAATTACGAACCCTATTTTTTACAAATGCTAAAGATGTTTTATTTGTAGGAATCTACGAAGCAAATGAAGATTTTAATAAAACCAAATTCAGTTGTTTGAATCCCTCTTTTCTAAACAAAGAATTTTCCTCTCCAGAGAGTTTTGAAGCATTGGTTAATTTTAATAAATCTTATTTTAAAAAATCTTTTGCTGGTTCTACTTTATTAAGAAATTTTAGCCCCACTATTAAAGAGGCAGTTCTTGCTTACAGCTTTCCCTTTCAAAACAAAGGAGAAAACAAATCAATCATTGTATCATTCCTTAAGGTATCAAACATCAAAGAAACATTTAGTTCAAGTGGAGCCAGTACTACATTTTTAGTTGATGATGATGGAAACATTCTCATTCATCCTGAAAAGAAAAAGATGATCGAGGGTGCTAATATGTCAAACTCAACAATTGTAAAGACTATGTTGACAAGCAAACTTGATAATAGCCAACAGGGTTATATTGAAGAAGGTGTGGGAGCCTCCATTGGTACCTACAACAAATTAGGATTCACAGGTGGTGGTATCATCTCCACCATACCAGAGGCTAAAGCCTTTGAAGAAGTATATAACCTACAAAATAGAAATATTTACTTGATGATTGCCGTTTTAAACTTAACAATTCTAATTGTTTTTATATACTCTCAAACTCTTACAAATCCAATTTTGAAATTAGTCTATGCTGCAGGTAAAATTGCTGAAGCAGATTTTAGTGTTCGAATTCAACCTAACTCGGGGGATGAAATAGGGATTCTTACAAATTCGTTTAACCACATGAGCCAAGGCTTGGAAGAACGTGAAAAGTTAAAGGTTTCCTTTGGAAAGTTCGTTAATAAAGAATTAGCCGAAATGGCTATGAAAGGTGAGATTAAACTCGGAGGAGAGAGAAAATATTGTGCAATTTTTTTCTCAGATATCAGAAGCTTTACCTCCATTTCCGAAAAGCTAGAACCGGAAGAAGTCGTTGAATTTTTAAACCAATACATGACGGAAATGGTAAATTGCGTCAATAAAACTGGTGGGATAGTAGATAAATTTATCGGAGATGCTATCATGGCAACCTGGGGTGCCCTAAATCCCCTTCCCAATGAAACAGAGGCGGCTATAGATGCTTCTTTGCTTATGAGACAGGCTTTGTTAGTGTTTAACCAAGGACGTGGTGGTGATAAAAAACCTATCATTAAGATAGGCTGTGGAATCAACTCAGGTTACGTTATCTCTGGTCAAATTGGTTCCAATGAAAGATTGGAATATACAGTAATCGGTGATTCTGTAAACCTTGCATCCAGGATTGAATCCCTAAACAAACCTTTTGGAACAGACTTATTAATTTCACAAGATTCTTATGAGCAAGTTAAAGATAAATATAAAGTAGAAAAAATGCCGAGTATAAAAGTAAAAGGGAAAGAAGATCCACAAACTATTTATAGTGTTCTAGGTAGGCTAGATGATCCCAATTGTCCAAAAGACATGAAAGAACTTCGAAAGCTATTGAGTATTGATTTTGATGAAGAATCCTTACACCCTAAAAAGAAAAAAGACTCAGAAGATGGAGAAGATAAAGAAGTAAAATATGAAATTCTTTAAACAAAAAGATTTCCTTGTAATACTAATCCTAATTATCAATGCCCTTATCTTTGCGGGACTATTTTATTATGATCTAAACAAAGATCTTTATACACGGGACGAAGGGGATGAGATTGGAATTGTTACATTTAAAATGAATTCCATCCAAAGAAAACCCGGGCAAAAGGTTGTATGGAAAGACGTTTACGAAAGTTTTCCTCTCAACAACAAAGATATGATCAGAACCTACGAAGATTCTGATGCTACAATTAAATTTAAAGACGGCACTGAAGTTAAATTAGATGAAAATTCTCTAATTTATTTTGATTTCACCGATAAAAAACCATCCATTAAATTTGATAGTGGTAAAATCCAAGTCAATTCCACCAATGAAAATGTCTCCATCACCGCAGATGATAAGAAAATTGATATGGGAAAAGGGGATTTCAAACTTGGTAAAGACAATGATAATGACCTTAATTTTGTAGTAAATTCAGGAAATGCAACAGTTGAGTCTGGTGGAAAAAAAGCTACAGTAAAAGAATCCCAACAGGCAAAGATAGGTAGCAAAGGTGGCATGTCTGTAGAAGACCTACCATTTGCACTCACAGCCCCTGAAGACACATACAAAGCCCTTACATTTAAAATGGCTACCATCCAATTCAAATGGAGATCAAAAACTAATTCCACAAATACATTCTTAGAAATTAGCAGAAACAAAGACTTTTCTGATCTTGCATTCCAAACGAAAGCTAGTGATTCCGCTACAGTACCTCTACCCCCTGCTACTTACTTTTGGAGAATGAAGCTCCAAAAAGATGTTGGAGTGTATGCATTTAGTGATGTTCGCAAACTTTTAGTGATACTCGATAGTGAAATCAAATTATTTTCACCAGAACCACAGGCTATCTTTCCAAAAACCACTAAAACTGTTGGTTTTTCATGGAGTAACTATCCTTTGAGCTCAAATTTCAAAATTCAATTGAGCAACTCTCCTGATTTTAGCAGTATTTACAAAGAAGTTCCCCTAGGATCTAATTCAATCCAGTTGCAAGATCTCCCTGCAAATGAATACTATTGGCGTGTCACAGTAACTCCAAACTTAAAGGATGCAGTACCAGTAACAAGTGTAGCCAATAAGTTTACTATTTTACTCACAGACGAAATTCCGGAAGAAAAACCTGTTTTCAATAAAGATATGTTTGAAAAAAGTATGCTCCCAAACAAAGAAAAAATCAATGTTTCTGAAAAAGCACCCATTAAGTTTCATTGGCAGGATGTAGATGGGTCAAGTGCTTATGAGTTTAAGGTTTACAACGGAACTTCTCCGGGTAGAAAAGAAGTTTTTTCTGCTAAAACAAAGAAGAATGAAGTTGTTTTTTCAAAATATGCTTCCTTAGATGAAGGAAAGTTTTATTGGGAAGTAAATTCTGTAGATGTTTCCGGTAAACGCAGCGAACCCGCGAGGGGATCATTTGAACTCAGCACTGATGACAGTTTAAAGAAACTAAGTCCAGACGATATAAAAATTATATCTTCCGATACTATTTACAGGACGGAGAATGAGTAAATTTTTTATCTATGGTATATCTTTTTTTCTATCCTTTATAAATTCCCTTCAAAGTACAGAGCAGGGCTATATAGAATGGAAACCTATAAAGGGAGCATTCGGATATAAGTTAGAAATTCGAGATGAATCAAAAAAATTAATCATTGAAGAAATTGTTAATTCTACAAGATACCTAATTCGAACACCATCAGGGAAATTTGAATTTCGTATCTCGCCAATGAATGTTTTTGAAAAAACAACTGTATGGTCTTACTGGAATCCATTGAATGTTGTAATTTCAAAAAGACCATCTATTGCAACCAATGAACTTTCTCTAGATATATCTGAGCTATCTAGACCTATGACTTTTAAAGGGAAAAATTTTCTAAGTGAAACTAAGCTTAAGTTTATCTGGGGTTCGAGGGTAATTTCTGCAAAAAGTATCACAGTTAACGATTCAACTTCTTTAACAGCTATTTTAAACCCCGAAGGTGCAGCTCAAGGGAAATATGAACTACATTTGGAAAATCCGGGAAATCGAATCCTGAGTATAAAAAATTTCTTAACTCTATCTGATAACAATGAAGCCGACCGCCTAGCCCGTGAAAAAGCAGAAAGAGAACGATTAGAAGCTGAAAGACTAGCCCGTGAAAAAGCAGAAAGAGAACGACTAGAAGCTGAACGATTAGCACGAGAAAAAGCAGAACGCGATCGACTTGAAGCAGAACGATTGGCTAAGATGTCAGATAAAGATAGACTAGAAGCAGAACGATTAGCTCGAGAAAAGGCAGAGCGTGAAAGATTAGAAGCGGAAAGACTAGCTCGAGAAAAGGCAGAGCGTGAAAGATTAGAAGCAGAAAGACTAGCCCGTGAAAAGGCAGAGCGTGAAAGATTAGAAGCAGAAAGATTATCTAAGCTATCTGAAAAGGATCGCTTAGAAGCACTTGCCCGTGAAAAGGCAGAGCGTGAAAGATTAGAAGCCGAGAGATTGGCTCGTGAAAAAGCAGAGCAAGAACGTTTAGAAAAAGATCGATTAGCTCGTGAAAAGGCTGAAAGGGATCGATTGGAAAGAGAACGTTTGGCTCGAGAAAAAGCTGAGAGAGATAGATTAGAGAGAGAACGCCTCGCCAGAGAGGGCATGAAAGATACTAGACAGAGAGTCATTGATGGGATTGAAGATTCCACAAACCGTGAATACTTAAAAGTTGGTTCCTATGAACTAGACTTAATTTTAGATGATTTTAAAAAAAGCTGCAGCCCATCTAATTTATTGGAAACTCTAGTAGAGAAATGTTTTTCAAACCACACAATTTTAAAATTAGGAACCATCCAAAAAGCAGATATATCAAATTACTTACTCATAAACAGTGACAATTACAAGACAAGATTACGATCCTATTTATATTTCATGAGAGAAAATACTCCTCAAATGAAAGCTGCACTTGATAAACTAAGTTACAAACTTGAAAAATCTTCAGGTTTGGATATTGAAGAAAAAGAATTTATCCAAAAGGCTATATCAATTCAAAAGATAGCTAAATAGAATGCAACCTAATATTTACTACATTTGAGTGATGTAGATTATGCTTGAGTGTAAAAAGGGAAAAGTTAAAAAGATTAGATCCACCAAATGGTGCTCTTAAAGATTTTAATTCCAACTCAGATTTAGATTCTATTTTTTTTATAAAATAATCTTTTGATTTTATAAACTCATCCAATAATTTATTTTTTTCATCGGTATTGAAATCATTTCCTGGGAGATATTTACCATAATCAGTAATACCATATCTGTTGGTTGCTCTAATACTTTCTATTGTAACATTTACTGTTTTGGGTTTACCTAGTAATTTAATGAAAAATGGAGGTAAACCTATCCACCATCCAAAAGTGATATTAGAGCTAGTGCAATGTTTTAAATTTCGTTTGATGCTCCATCCATCGGGAATAGCATTTGAAAAGAAAAGTTGATTAGGTGAATCTTTGTAAAATTGGTATAAAAAATCATTTACATCCTTTACTTGCTGGATGAGTTCTAATTTTGTTTCAGATGCATGAACAGAAGGAAAGACAATCATTCTTTTATGGTAAAACTCATATTTATATAGTAAATAAGAAAAATAGACTACACTAAAAAATTCATACGAACTACCAATCTTTTAATTTATTTAAAATAAAAGAAAAAAATGAATGGTAATTACCAATTTATAAATCTATTTTATAAATACTACTTTTCAAATCATCAATCAATCGAGTTATTTATTAAAATGGATTGGTAAAATCAATTGGATCATTGATAAATTGAAAATTGCATTTGAATAAAAACTTAAAAAGAAAATTTAAGGATACTTATTATAATCTATGTTACAATTATTTTGGAATTTTTTTGCATATTTAGGAGTTAGGAATGTTATAGATCCTGTAGAACATAAACATGTTGTATTGGTAAATTCTTTAGCGTTGTTTATTAGCTTATTTACAACACTCATTTCATTCCAAGTTTTATTTTTACCTCTACCTAAAGTTATTTTTTATATATCATTATCTTATCCATTCTTACTTTTATATACTCTTATATTAAATGCAAAAGGTTCTATTGATAAAGCTAGATTTTATCTTGTTATTTTGTCGTACACTTATATAACCTTTTTAGTTTTTTTACAGGGGAATCAGGCAAATTCTCATTTTTATTACTTAATAATTAGTTTAGGTATTTTTTTTATTTATCCATACCCAAAAAGAAGAAAGGGGTATTATCTGATTATTTTTACTTTTGTAACTTTTTGTTTTTTTGAATTTATTATCAATTTGTTGACTCCTATAATAACCATTAACGAAAAATATGCATTGATACGATTAAAATCAAATAATTATACTTTTGCAATCTTACTAATGGGATTTTCTTTTTATATATACACCATTTTTAAAAAAGCTGAATTATCGTTACAATTAGAGCATGAAAAATCAAATAAGCTACTAGAGAATATTCTTCCGCTTTCAATTATTCAAAAATTAAGGGAAAATCCCGATTCTATAGCAGAGAAATTTGAAGAATGCACCGTTCTTTTTAGTGATATAGTGGGCTTTACAGAAATGTCCCGCAAACTTCCTCCTCAAGATTTAGTTTCTCTTCTCAATGAAATTTTTTCTTCCTTTGATGATTTAGCTGAAAAGTACAAATTAGAAAAAATAAAAACCATTGGAGACGCCTATATGGTAGTTGGAGGCCTCCCTGACAAAGAGCCATACCACGCTGAAAAGATAGCTGATTTTGCTTTGGATATGATCACAGCCATTCAATTATTTAGAGAAAAGTCGGGTTATCCTATACAACTTCGTATTGGAATACATTCAGGTGCCGCAATTGCAGGTGTGATAGGTAAGAAAAAATTTATTTATGATTTATGGGGAGAGAGTGTAAATACTGCATCGAGAATGGAATCTCACGGTATACCTGGACAAATCCAAGTTTCTGAATCAACTTATAATAAATTAAAGGATAAATTTACATTTATGGAAAGAGGAATCTTAGAAGTAAAAGGAATTGGAAAGATAAGAAGTTATTTCTTAATTCAAAAAGTATAAATTTCTAATTTTTTTAAGTATAGGAAAGTATCAAAAATTATTTTTTATATAATTTTTGATACTTAATTAGTTAATTATACAGAGGGATATCCTACTAGATCCTTAAATCCAGATGTTAGCTCTTCTTCTGATAAAAAATGGTCTTTTAATTTACCATCAAAATAATCTTGGTAAGCTTGCATATCAAGGTGACCATGACCGCATAGATTAAATAGAATAGTCTTTGTACTACCCTCTTCTTTGGCTTTCTTAGCTTCCCGTATTACCTGAGCAATTGCATGATTAGCTTCAGGAGCAGGCATGATCCCTTCTGCTTTTGCAAATGCAATGCCAGCCTCGAAGCATTCTAATTGTTGGATGGCTACTGCAGAAATCAAATTATCACGAAGTAATTGGCTACAGAGTACACTTGCACCATGGTATCTCAGTCCACCAGCATGGATAGCAGCCGGTCGGAAATTATGACCTAAAGTATACATAGGCAAGAGTGGTGTATAGCCTGCAGTGTCACCAAAATCGTATCTAAACTCACCCTTTGTAAGTTTTGGGCAGGAAGCAGGTTCCACAGCTATACATTTAACTTTTTTTCCATTTTGAAGATTATGCCTTAGAAAAGGGAACGAGATCCCAGCAAAGTTAGATCCCCCACCTAATGGAGCTATGACTATATCTGGAAAATCACCAGCTTTTTCTAGTTGAAGAAGACATTCCTCCCCTATTATTGTTTGGTGCATTAAGACGTGGTTTAAAACACTTCCAAGTGCATACTTTGTATGCTCATCTTGAACTGCCAGTTCTATAGCTTCAGATATTGCAATGCCCAAGCTTCCTGAAGTATTAGGATCTTTTTCTAAAATATCTCTTCCTGCTTTTGTTCTATTTGAGGGAGATGAATATACATTTCCCCCGAAGGAATTCATAATAGCTTTTCTATAAGGTTTTTGCTCATAGCTAATTTTTACCATATAGACATCACATTCAATTCCAAACATATTACATGCAATACTCAAAGCTGTTCCCCATTGACCTGCACCTGTTTCAGTGATTATTTTTTTTACTCCCTCTTGTTTGCTATAATATGCTTGGGCTACAGCAGTATTGGTTTTATGCGATCCACTGGGACTAACTCCCTCATATTTGTAATAGATTTTTGCTGGAGTATCTAGAATCTTTTCTAATCTCTTTGCTCTAAAGAGTGGTGATGGTCTCCATAATTTATATATATCTCGTACTTCATCAGGAATTTCAATAAATCTTTCCTTAGAAACCTCTTGCTTTATAAGCTCCATAGGAAAGAGGGGAGCTAAATCTTCAGGTCCAACAGGTTGTTTGGTTCCCGGATGCAAAGGAGGAAGGGCTGGGTTGGGCATATCAGCCTGAATATTGTACCAATATTTTGGCATTTCATCTTCTGTTAAATTAATTTTGTTCATAGTAAATTCCTGGAATGGATAGATTAAATATTTATTTTTAGCATGATAATATTTATAAATTAATGAGAAAAGAAATTTTTTTGATAATTATTTATAGTGGTTAAAATATAATTATAGGTTTTTGAATTTGATGAAGGGTAAAACAATAAAAAATATAGCAATTTTTGAAAGTCTTGCTATATTTTTTAAATAGGGTAAGAATTTTATTTTTAAAATTTTAGAGGGAAAATAATCCTCTAAAATTTATAGCTCGTGTTTATATCCAAATCTGTAATAATTACCAGCTACAGTTACAGGGTATGCTGGAAACGGGGCTAAAGCAGTAGCTCCACCTAGTGATTTTACTGATCCAGTAGAAGTAAGTGCACCAGATACGTGTGTTTCGAGTTCAGCAAAAAAGAAACCTTTCTCAGAAATTCTAGTATGTGCTCCAACTATATAGCTAAAACCTATACCACTTCCACGAAAGACGGTATCTTCTTGGATGACAGCACCACCACCACCAGTAGCGGATCTTCTGGGAAGTTCATAAACTATGCCTGTATCTAAACCTGTTCTACCCAAAGCATCTGTTAAAAATTGTCCATCTACATTTCCTTTTAAATTCCACATTGCATTGAAATAATGCAAACCAGGAGCAACATAAAATGCAGAATTTTTACCAAAATTAAGTTTAATACCTAGGTATGCTGGAACAACAACAGATCGAAAATTCCAATAGACATCATAAAAGTTATATCCACCAACTGATGCAGTGGTATGACCACCTGAAATCTTAGTAGACAAATTTAGACCTACTCTGAAGAAAAAGTTGTCCCCGACATCCTTTTCATATCCCAGAGTTATACCTCCACCTGTCATGGGACCACCAGTTTTTGTTTGTACGGCACCACCAGTAACATTGGAAATTGTTTTCCATTTATTGTCTGGATAGATTAAACTTTGGTCTTGGAGATAAACTTCGTTTACTCCATCACCATTTAAATCTCTTGATGCTACCCTTTGGTTTCCGGACAATCCATCTTTTGCGATAGTTCCGCCTAGACCATTGGGATCAAAATGTAGATGACCACCAAAAATTAACCTTGATTTTCCTGTGTTTTTAAATGCGTTTCCGTTTTCTTCAGTTCCGTTTGCTAAGATTGATCCGAAGCTAATAAGTCCCAGTACAGCAAATACTTTTAAATTCATGCTGTTCTTTTTGTTCATTTTTTTCCCCTCTAAGATTATGGATTTCGAAACAAGTGTTTTGTTATAGACAAAGGCATATGTTCCGAGTAACGATTATGAATACAGTCGTAAAAAATTGTCAATAAGTTATAAAAAAAAAATTATTTTTTTTATAAAATTTTTAGTCCCACATTGGGTTTGAATAGAAAGTAAATAAGTAATAAATTATAAAGTAAATTGTTTAAGAATATCATCCAATTTCTCTGCCTGTGTTCTGAATGATTCAGCATTTTCTTGCATTTTCAATGAAATAGTAGAAAAAATATCAGCATTTCTTTGGATATTTTCCATGTAATGGGATATATTATGGCTGGAGTCTGTTTGGATCTTCATAGATTCTTTGATATTATTAGCTAAATTCTTTAATTCTTCCGTTTTATCTAAAACTTCGTTGGAAACATCATTTAAAGAGGAAAAACTATCAGAGCTATTTTCTATATAGTTTTTATTTCTTTCTACAGATGTTTTAATTTCTTCCAATTTTTCTGTGACTCTACTGACGAATTCTGAACCTGATTTTAAAACCTTTAAGTTATCAGAAATTATTTTTTTAGCATTGTCCGCAGCTCCACTAGAAGATTCGGATAATTTTCTCACTTCTTGTGCTACCACCATAAAACCCCTACCCTCTTCTCCCACCCTAGCAGCCTCTATGGCTGCATTGAGTGCTAATAGTTGGGTTTGCTCTGCCACTTCATAAATTGATGCGATAATCTGAGAGATTCCAGATATACTATTGTTCATTCTTACCATTTCTACATTTAAGTCTTCTAGATATTTTGCACTTTCTCCAGCATGTCTAGCTGAGTTGTTTTGTTCATTTTTAACTCCTTGCATTATATGTGTTACCTTTTCTACCGAGGAGCTAATCTGTTCAATTTTTTTAGATGTTTGGGAAGATAGATCTGCTTGGTTTTCTGAGTTTAGGTTTACCTCACTAATGATTTTTGAGAGATTTCCCAGGCTATCTGTAGAGTCATGAATGGATTTGGTCTGTTCTTTTGAACTTTTTAAAACATCAGCCGCTGATATGCTCAAACTATCACTGGTAATTTTTAGGTTATTTGCTGATTTTTTTAATTCTACAAGTGCATTTCTAAAGGTTCGGATGGTTCCATCTATAGAATGGAATAGCTCTTTGATTTCTCCATTGGTGCTTTCAGAGTTAATTGAGGGATTGCGAAGATCACCTTTCTCAATTTGGCGTAACGATTCTACCAAAAGTTTTAAGGGCTTGGTTACAGCATTGTGTGTTATAAAATAGATTAGAATATTTACTGCTGCCACACCGAGAACTGCCATAAGTATATAAACCAAAGCAAGATTAGTCTGGAAGGCTTTTTCTTTGTTTATATTGAATTCCATATGAAGGGCACCGATTACTTCATTCTCCTTTACATTGTGGCAGCCCAGACAATTGATTCCAAATCGATTGCTTGAAGCAATGTAGGGTACAATAATCCGCATATAAGTGACGTCATTTTCAGTGTATTCTTCAGAATATACTTTTCCTTTAGTTAAGACATCTGCTTCAATGGATGATTTTGGGGCTTTGTAGTCTTGGCTTTTATTGAAGACAGTATTGATAGAACTTGAGCGAATTACATAAACATTTCGGATGGAATCTAATTTATTGGTTTGTTGGAATATAAAATCGCTTTTATCCATCTGACCGGAAAGCATGAGTTGATTTAGAGAGTTCATGACAGAGTTAGCTGTGTTTTCAGCCTGGGCTTCTATGATATTTTTAGTATGGTAGTTTTGTAAGTAGATACCAACTACGACTGCAATTGTCCAAAACAAAACTAAAATGGATCCGATGATAACGTTTATTCGAGTGCTAATTTTATGATTTTGCAAGATGACCTCAAAACATTGTATTTTATGAAATGTATTAAAGATTCAATGTATAAATGACGTTCCTGCAAAAAGTCAGTTTTTGCAAATGAATTCGCAACAATCCTAGGCTTTCTTCCGCCTACGGGCGGAAAAAGATAGTTATTGCAGTTGCGTCATAAATGAATTCCAATTGTATAAAAAACATTATATTTTGATTAGGGCAAGCTATTTTTAAATATTATTCAATTTAAAAAATTGTAGTTATAATTATTTACTTACTAATTCTTTATCCTCCACCAATATTCCCTTATCTATATTTGTATCATATATAAAAATCTGTGATGGGCGTGGAAGTATTTTTGAATCACTAAGTTTTCGAACTACCATTACTAAATTATTTTTTTTTGTATTCATCAGTAAACTTTCAAAAAAATAATTTTCTGGAAGTATATCATGTAATTTTTCCTCTAAAGGATCATATATTAAAACTCTTGCTTTATCTTTATAGTTTAAATACCCATCTTTATTGGTGTCAATTGTCATTATTAATATTATAAATTTATTTCCTATATCAATTTGATCTATTTTATTTTCAGTTGATGATAAATTATTTTGTTTAACTGAAAAATCACCAGGAAAAAAATCGAATATATAAACCTTTTTTTCAAAAATTGTATGTAGTTTTCCATTTGAGATATTAATGAATGTTAGATTTCTTGCATGATGAAGAATTTTATTTGGGCCAATAGAACCTTCTTCGGTACTTAAATCACTTGGGTAGTAAACATAATTCTTCCATATAACTTTTGATTCCCTTAAAATTTCATCTGAATACCCCGTTTCCTTTTCAATAATTTCTTCTTTTGTATTTTCCTCATCTGAAAGATTAATCCCCTTATCAAAATAGTTCCAACTTTTTGATAAGCTAAAAGTTAAGATTGCCAACAGTGACAATACAAAAAAAGTAATAATGATATTGGGTTTACTCACTTGGATTTAATTATTCCAATTATTTCAGAGAATTCTGACTCAGTCATATACGGAAAGAGTGGAAAGTTTAAAACTGTACTACTTATTTCTTTTGCATTGCCAACAGAAAATTTTCCTTTGAGATACTCTATTGCTCCTTCCTGTTCACTCATAGCGCCCGGATATATGTTTGCAAAACCAATGGATGCATTTTTAAGTTTTGTTTCCATAACCGTTCTCTCTGCATTTGGAAAAAGTGTTACATTGCAGTACCCATTCTCTTTGTAATCTTCAGGAGGAGAAATAATTTTTATTCCTAGCTCGGGTAGAACCTGTCTATATTTTTCAGCCCAATTTCTTCTGGAAATTATACGATTTGGAAAATTCTTTAAGCTTAGGTTTAAAAATAATCCCTGGATGCTATCAAGTCTTGAATTCCATCCAACATATCCATGTCCATAATGTGATGTTCTACCATGGTTTGCTAATTTCTTTGTTCTATCTGCAAGCCCTTCATCACTAGTAAAGATTGCACCCCCATCCCCTGCAGCACCCAAGACTTTTGCAGGGTAAAAAGAGGTAGTAGAGATTAGTGCATTTTTATATATAGGTTCATTTTTATATAAAACCCCAAAACACTGTGCACCATCTTCAATCAATGGAACTTTTCTTTCTTTGCAAAAATCTCTGTATGATTGAAGATTTCTTGAGCCCCATCCATAAAGGTGAACAAGTATTACAGCATTAGGTTTTACCTCATCAAATGCTTTTACAAATGTATTAAAATCCATCTGTAAATCAATCATATCTGTATCAACTACATAGGGATCAGCACCAACATTTACTACAGCTTCAAAAGTAGCCCAAAAGGTTGAGTCTGGTAATAATACTTTTTGACCCCTCCCTATTCCAACTGCACGTAAAGCGAGCTGTATTGCATCCGTGCCATTTGCACAAGAAATAGCATATTTGGTTTGTGTGACATTCGCAAGATTTTTTTCTAATTCAGCAATTTCATTTCCACCAATAAATTGAGCGTTTTTTGTCATTTCGCTAAGTTTGGAATGGAATTCATCCAAAAATCCTGTTTCAAATCTTTTTATATCAATAAAGGGAACTCCCATATTTTTCTCCTTTTTTAATTCAAATTGTAAAATATTTTAAATATTAAGTTTTTTATATATTTCTTTTGGAAATAAAATATTAATCACATCTTTAAAGTGATTCACTGGATAAAATTTCATTCCTTTTTTTACATATTTTGGAACTTCTCTCAATTGAGGTTCATTGTCCAAAGGTAAAATGATATGGTTTATACCAACTCTTTTAGAAGCTACAATTTTCTCTTTGAGGCCTCCAATAGGAAGCACTTCACCAGTGAGAGTAAGTTCACCTGTCATACCAAAACCAGATTTAATAACATTTCCACTAATTAAAGACAAAAAAGCAGAAGCCATTGTGATACCAGCACTTGGGCCATCTTTTGGTGTTGCACCATCAGGGACATGAAGATGGATTTTATTTTCCCAAAACTGATCATCCTTCCATATACTTCTAACATAACTCAAAGCAATAGATGCTGACTCATTCATCATTTTTCCCAATTTTCCCGTTAAAATCATCCCGCCCCCTTTTTGGTTAACAAAGATTGCCTCTACAAAGAGGGTAGCCCCACCCATAGAAGTGTATGCCAATCCCAATGCGGTTCCAGGTTTGTTTGGATGAATCATTCGTTCATCACTAAAAAGTGCAATTCCCAAATATTTTTCAAGGTCAACTGATTCAATTTTATTGGGAATTTTTTGACCTGACACATAGTTATAGGCAATTTTTCTAACTAATTTATCTGTAGTTCTCTCCAGACCCCTAAGACCACTTTCACGAGAATATGAATTAATAAGATGTCTTACTGTTTCATCTGTCATTTTAATGACTTTATTGTTTAATCCATTTCTCTTTAATGTTTTTCCCCAAAGGTACTTCTTGAAAATATGAGTTTTTTCATCTGTGATATATCCAGATAATCGTATTACATCCATTCTATCTAGTAGTACACGAGGAATTGTATCTGTGGTATTAGCTGTAGCAATAAAAAAAACTTTTGATAGATCAAATGGAAGATCCAGATAATGATCTCGAAATGTAGAGTTTTGTTCTGGATCCAATACTTCCAACAAAGCACCGGCAGGATCACCAGAAAAACCTACTTTTAGTTTGTCAATTTCATCTAATAAAACAACAGGATCTCTTTCTTTTAATATCCTAAGGGAATTTATGATTTTACCTGGCATTGCACCTATATAAGTTCTTCGGTGGCCCTTGATTTCCGCTTCATCTCTAACTCCTCCCAAAGAAATTCTAAAAAATTTCTTATTCAAACTCTCTGCTACTGATTTTGCTATGGATGTTTTTCCCACACCTGGTGGACCAACAAGGCATAAAATGGTGGAGTTCATTTCTGTAGGATTTAATTTTTTAACAGCGAGGTATTCTAGGATCCTAGATTTTACATCTTCGAGTCTGAAATGATCTCTATCTAAAATCTTTTTTGATTTGTGTATATCAATTTCTTTTTTTTGAGGAGCTTCCCAGGGAAGATTTTCTATTAAATCTAAATAATTTCGTATTACATTATAATCGGGAGTATTTGTATCAGCATATCTTAATTTTTCTAGTTCCCTTTTAACCTCTGATAGAATCTCTTGTGATACAGGTACTTTATCTAATCTTTTTATTAAATCTTCATATTTTTTTTCAGTTTTCTCTTCGCCTAATCCAAGTTCACCTTGAATAGCTTTGAGTTGTTCTCTTAAGAAAAATTGCCTTTGTTGCTTGTCCATTTTATCATTGATTTGATCATTTATTTTCTTTTGGACATCAATCAATTCTAACTCTTTCTTGAGGTAAATTATAACTTTTTCTAAGCGTAAATGGACACCCTCAGTTTCAAGTACATCTTGGTATTCATCCTTCTCTAGATTTAATATAGAGCAAACAAAATCAGCCATTCTACCCGGTTCTGTCATATTGACAAGTGTGAGCTTCATTTCTTCTGTGAACAATGGATTGTTCTGAGCTAGCTCCTTTGTGTGGATTAGGAGAGTTCTCATGAGGGCTTTTAGATCTGTTCGGGATCCATCATCTAAATTGTCTATGGGATAGCTAACTTCTGCAACTAGGTATGGTTCCTCAGATACTAATTTCTCGAGGTTAAACCGGTTTATTGTATTGATTAGTATATTGACTCCACCATCTGGTAGATTTAATTTTTTTAAAATTTTTGCAACAACTCCCACTCGATATACATTTTTATGGGATTCTTTTTCATCCTTATCCTCTTTTAGTAACACAAGGCCCAGAAATGCATCTTTTTTATAAACTTCATCTATGGAGAGAGAAAACTTACCCGGGGGAACAACAATGGGTGTAATTATACCGGGAAAGATGGGTCTACCTTTTATGGGGAGTAGGTGAATGTTATTAGGAAGTACTTCTTCCACAATAATTTCTTCAGAAATTTTTTTACTAATTTTTTTCTTTTTTCGAATCGATGTTTTTTTCATTGTATTTTTTGGGATTTAAAAACCAATATACCCGAACACCTTTCTAAAACAATGAAAAATAAAAAACAAACCCTTTTGATTTTTTCCCTAATTTGCAACCTAATCTTACTTTTTCTCATCTTCCCTGTAAACAGAGCAAGGATAAGAATTCTCTTTTTTTCTATCATGGGTTATTCATCCGGGAATGTTCCAAACTTTAGAGATACACTTTTAGTGACGGAATTTAAGCCCAAATCCCAATACAAACAAATCCATTCCAATAAAGATATTCCTTCCTTTCCTGTGATTGAATCTCACGGTCACTTAGGACTCTTTTTTAAAACAAATCCTGCACAGGTTAGCAAGGCTTTAGATGATCTAAATATTGAATATTTTATCAATCTAAACACTAGAGGTGGGAAAGATTTTTTAGACATAAAAAAAGAGTACAATGACAAGAGGATTCTTCATTTTACAAGCTTTCGTTGGGACTATATAAAAGAAGCTGATGGTGTCTCCAAAATACTAGCTACATTGAAATCAGATTTTGAGGCGGGCGCAAGGGGAGTTAAACTCTGGAAAAACTTTGGACTTGAATTGAAAAAGCCAAATGGGGAAAGGCTGAGATTGGATGATGAAATTTTAGAACCCATCTTCCAAGAAATTGAAAGGCAGGAAAAAATAGTATCCATCCACACCGCTGATCCCGAGGCATTTTTTTATCCAATTGATGAAACCAATGAAAGATATGAAGAATTGATCAGACATCCAGAATGGTCTTTCAACAGTGAAGTGTTTCCAAAATTCCAAGAGATTATGGAAGAAAGAGAGAGGATGTTTAAAAAATATCCAAAAATTAAATTTGTTTCTCTGCATTTTGGAGAATTTGCCCATAGGTTAGAGGATGCAGACAGGCTCCTCACCACAAATCCAAATGTATCCATTGACATAGCAGCAAGAATAGATGAACTCGGAAGGCATCCAATCCAAACAAGGGAATTTTTTACAAAATGGCAGGATCGAATTTTATTTGGAATGGATGGACCCCCTGAAAAAGAAAAATTATCTATTTATGTAAGATTCTTAGAAACCACAGATGAATATTTTGACTATTACCCCATGAATAAACCCAGAAAAGGGATATGGAAGATCTACGGTCTGGGACTTTCCACTCCGATCTTAAAAAAAATATATTATGAAAACACCAAAATACTCCTCAAATTATAATCCGAAAAGAGTGGTAGGTTTTTATTACAGAATTAATTTATGAAAGAAATTATTTTTAAACTTGAAAAACTATATTTTTTACAGATGATCTAACTATGATGTTATTTGAACGAATAGAAAAAAAACAGAGCATTCCCTATGCAATTATTATATTTGTGCTTTTCTTTTTCTTTCTTCCAATCTCGATTTATTCCCAAGTAAATTCTCCACCTTATATTCCACCCGGTTACCAGATCAAACCAAAAACTGATCTATTTAGTTATGATGCAGGTATAAACCAATACAATAAGGACACTTTTTTATATATCAATCCAACTTTTAATTTCACCTCATCCAATTGGGGATTGGGGTTTCAGTTGCCCTTGAATATACTCATGTTAGACAAAGATCCAAAGTATGATAATTCAAAACTTGGGATGTTGCGTCCTGGGGACTATGATAGTAAGACAGACTACCAAAGACTTTTAAATTATGTTTGGTTGGGTAATTATGGCTATTATGAACCCACAAAAGTAACATATTCCGTGTATTTGGGTAAGATGTTTGATGGGTATATAGGACATGGAACAATAATTAATCGATATGTGAATAACCTGACCATTGATAACTACAAACTCGGAGTGATGGCGGATGTAAATACTGATTGGGGTGGTGTGCAAGTATTCACTAATTCCATCTATGATAGGGATGTAAATGCTGCTAGAGTATATATAAGACCGTATGGTTCTTTCTTGGGACTTTATAGATTGTTTACGGGAGCAGATATTCCAGCATTTATGATGCCTGGGAATGTAATGGATACAGTTGGAAGAAAAAAAATCTACCAAGAAGCAGAAGATTACAAGCCGGAAACAAGAACAGTCATAGAGAGAGATGAAAAAGGAAAATTAGTTGAAAGGCAGGTTCCAGTTACTCTCCCCCAAAAAGAAAAACCTACTTCTCAATATGGTTATGATTCAATTTGGAATCGATTTGCTATTGGTATTACAAATGCATTTGATTCAAAAGCACCTAACCAGTTGGATTATGATACAACAGGTCAGGTAAGATATGATTCTACTAATAATTTAAAAGTAAAAACTCAAAGTCGATTATCTATTCAGGGTGTAGATATGGAATGGAAGGTTGTGAATAAAACTTGGTTAGAGGTCACACCCTATATAGATGTAAACCAAATAAAGAACTTTGAAAATGCTAAAGGAAGACATTATGGGATATTTATGAAATGGGGATCTCAAAATGTCAAAGTAATCCTTAAGCCTGAGTATAGATCGATGAATAAAAATTATATTCCAATGTATTTCGATAGTTTTTATGAAGTTGAAAGATACCAAATAAATTTAAATACGGATATGCCATATACTAAGTATCAATACAATGCTAATATTGATACTGCACAAAGTACAATCAATGGGTACTACCACACAGCAGTTGTAACAATTTATAATATTGGTTTTGAAGTTAACTATGAAGACTACCAGGGTGGTAATAATTCTCGTGTATTCGCAGGATTGTATGTACCTATAAAAAATCTAATTCGTATCTCAGGATTTTACAATAAAAAAGGCTTTGATAAGATGAACGAATCTTTTAAACTAGATGACCGTTCCATGGGAGTTGCCGAAATAGCATTGAATCTTTCAGTAGTTACACTAAAATTACAAAATAGGAGACGTTGGATTTTCGATTCTACAGTTAACCAATACACATCAGTGGATGAACAAATGTTCTTAGTTTCTGGTGGAACTTCTTTTTAGTCTTTTAATGTTTCCAAAATTGAGGTTAAAGTTTTTAAATTGGATTGCATTTCCTGTTTCATAATGGGAGAAACAATACCTTCACTAAAAGATAAAAGACCTTTGAGCTGCATTCTATCCTCAATCTTAAGAATTGTATTCCCATTTTCTTTGTAAAAATAATAGGTATCTTCAAACTCAATAGTTGAAGTACTACACTTTGCTACAATTTTTGAATTTTCTATAAAATCAGTAACTTTGTACTCTCCTGAAAAGTTTAGGATGGAAAGTGAGATTTTTATTTTTGAAATCTTGGTTGATCCATTGTTAATCACCCAAATGGATTCTTTTACTGAAGAGTTATAATTCACCATTGTTTCTAAATCAGCAACATAGGAGAATACTTTTTCTAATGGAGCATGAATTGAGGATTCTACAATGGTGGTAATCATATTTTATCTTGTTCTTTTTCTTAGATTTGAGTCTAGAACCTTCTTTCGCAATCGAAGGGCTCCTGGAGTCACTTCTAATAGTTCATCATCGTCAAGAAATTCTATGCTCTGTTCTAGACTAAGTCTTCTAGGTGGAATCAAACGTATAGCTTCATCTGCTCCAGAAGATCTTACATTTGAGAGCTTTTTTTCTTTCACAGGATTTACTTCTAAATCATTTTCTCTTGCATTTTCTCCAATAATCATACCGGGGTAGACTGGAGTTACAGGATCAATAAAAATTGCACCACGTTCTTGGATTTTCCAAAGTGCATAGGCGGTGGTATCACCAGAATCCATGGAAATCAAAACACCATTTTTCCTTCCTGGTATGTCACCTTTATAAGGACCATATTTTGAAAATCTACTGGTCAATACTCCTTCTCCTCTTGTTTCAGACATAAAAAACCCTCTAAAACCAATAAGTCCTCGAGTAGGGATGGTGTATTCAATTCTAGTAATTCCAGAAGAATGGGATTGCATGGAAACCATTTCTCCCTTTCTTCGATTTAATTCTGCAATCACCGACCCTGAATATTTTTCGGGGACATCTATAACGACATCCTCCATGGGCTCAGATTTAGAACCATCCTCATTGGACTTAAAGATTACTTCAGGACGTGATACCTGTAGTTCAAAACCTTCCCTTCGCATAGTTTCAATTAATATGGAAAGATGAAGCTCTCCCCTACCAAGAATTTTAAATCGATCTTTGTCCTCTGTTTCTTCCATTCGCATTGCCACGTTGGTTTGTAGCTCCCTATCTAGACGCTCTCTAATATTTCTCGTAGTTACAAACTTGCCGTCTTTTCCAACGAAGGGAGAATTGTTAACCATAAAAAACATAGAAACAGTGGGCTCATCTACACTAATTGCTGGGAGTGGAAGGTTATTGCCCAATTCGCAAACTGTATCTCCTATGAATAAATCTGGAATTCCTGCAAGTGCAATGATATCTCCCGCTTCCGCTTTTTCTATCTCATGGCGACGAAGACCTTCAAAACCATAGATTCTAGAAATTTTATGATTGGTTGTTTTGGTTTCATTCATACGAATAAGAGTAATATCTTGGTTCTTAGAAATTGTACCTTCATAAATTTTTCCGATTGCAATTCGGCCAACATATTCGTTATAATCAAGGGAGGTAACTTGGAATTGAAGGGGTTTGCCTGAATCACCATTGGCAACCTTTACATGTTTTAATACTGTATCTAGAAGTGGTTCAAGGGATTTGCCCGGTGCATCTTTTAAATCATGCACTGCCCATCCAATTTTTGCGGAAGAATAAATGATAGGAAAATCCATCTGTTCATCGGTTGCATTTAAATCGCTGAAGAGGTCAAATACCATATCCACAACTTCATTGGGTCTGCTTCCATCCCTATCTACTTTGTTCACTACTACAATGGGTTTATGACCTAACTGGAGGGATTTACCCAACACAAACCTAGTTTGTGGCATTGGTCCATCAAAAGCATCCACTAAAAGTAGGGAGCAATCTGCCATTTTTAGAACTCGCTCTACTTCTCCACCAAAATCAGCATGCCCTGGGGTATCCATAATGTTGATCCGAGTGCCTTTGAAAAGTACTGCTGTATTTTTTGCTACAATTGTAATTCCACGTTCTTGTTCCAATTCATTGGAATCCATGATTCGCTCTCTGAGTTCTTTGGAAGTAACTGCACCAGTTTCCCTGAGAATACCGTCTAAAAGAGTTGTCTTTCCATGATCTACGTGAGCGATGATACAGATATTTCTTATGTCCATAATGCCATAGATTTTTTTCCTTTTGCCCTGTCTATGATTTTAATCTTGACATGATTTCTCAGTAAAAAACTATGGAATTCAGTAAAAGAGAGAAAATTATGTACGCTGTAGTTACAATAGGAAACCAACAATTTAAGCTCCAACAAGGCCAAGTTTTTCTGAGCCAAAGAACGGGAAAGGAAGTGGGAGCTCAATTTGAAAGCCCAGTCCATCTTCTATCCCAAGAAAATAAGGTTCATATTGGAACACCCGAGGTATCCGGTGCAAAAGTTACACTCAAAGTATTGGAAGATATCAGAGGCGATAAAATTCATGGATTTAAATATAAAAAAAGAAAAGGTTACTATCGTCATTGGGGTCATAGACAAGAGTTACAAAAGCTAGAGGTAGTTTCTATTTCTGCTTCTTGATACAAATCCAATATAAAATAGAAAAATCATATTATAATTATCTTAAAGTTGAAGGTCATGCACCATCAACTTTTGGAAAAATTGGAGAAAATATTTTATGTTCGGCTGTTTCCGTTTTAGCACAAACACTTTACTTACTCTTAGATGAATCTGGTAATGTAAGTGCAAAAAAGATTGAAAAAGGAAATTTGGAAATGACTATATCCCATCCAAATGAAATAACGAATACACAGTTTGAGTTTTTTTTACGTGGAACACTCAATTTACAAAATCAGTACAATGATATTTTAAACATACAAAAAATAGGAGGTTAGAAATGGCACATAAAAAAGGTGGGGGATCATCCAAAAATGGTCGGGATTCACATGCACAAAGATTGGGTTTGAAACGCTCTGGTGGTCAATTGGTGAAAGCTGGTAATATCCTTGTTAGACAAAGGGGTACGGTTTTTAGTGCTGGGAACAATGTTGGCGTGGGAAGAGATCATACTCTTTTTGCTCTCACTGAAGGAATTATGACGTTTGAATTTGTTGATAAGAAAAAAAAGAAA
>CAMCZP010000036.1 GCA_945887855.1 Leptospira interrogans serovar Manilae
ACTGGATTCCCTTTGATCTTTTGCAATGTAAATCCATGATTTAAAATAATTTTTTTTAAATCAATGTAATCTTTATAAAAATTAATTCTCTCTTCTAGCTCAGAACTTTTTATATACTCATTTACCGATACAATCTCTTCGGTATCAAAACATTTTTTACATCTCTCTTTTGCATTTTCTGGTATAGTATAGGAATTTAATTGTATATTATAATTTAGTGGATAAATTCTACACACGGTAGGTCTAGACTCATGAATCTCACATATCCTTTCTGAATCATTTTTAAAAAATAAAAATGGGCAGACCTCATTTTTTAAATTGATAACTGGTTCCATCCAATAATCGTTTTTATTTATAATATAACTTATTAATTTATTTTTATATAAAAAATTAGCAGGTACCTCCAAATGATTTGCAAGGATAAAGATATCAAATGGTGTTAAGGAAACCTGATTGTGAGTACAGCATGTCCCCAATAACTTACAATAAAAATTAATTGATTCGGTATAATCCATTTTTTAAAAAATTTTATATTGAAGAATTGAAGAATTATTTTCTAGGAAAAAAATATTTTCATCTTTTGATGGAAAAATCCTAAACATATTTGATTGAATTTTTTTCTTTTTTAGAATTTCCCCTTTTTCAGAAAGAAATAATAATTCATCATTATTATTAACACAAAATATTGATTTTGCAAAAAATGCTATTTGGTATACATCTTCTTTTTTATTTTTCTTTATTTCTTTAATGATTGAACCATTAAGGGAGAGGATAATAATTTTATCGGTCAGGTTTAAGAGAGTATATCCTGAATTGGAAACTACCAAATAAATTTTATGTGGATAAACTGAATCTAACTTATATGTATATAATTCTTTTTTTGTGTCGTCTAACATTTTAATATAATCATTCTCGTTTTCCATAAAATGAAGTGATACATATTTTCCATTTTCAGAAAACCCTGAACTTTTAAAAAAAGTAAAGTTTTTTGAATTAGACTCACTTATCATATAGATTAAAGATCCATTTTTATCAATTCGGTAAACTTCCCCACCTGAAAATAAAATTACACTTCCAGATGAAACTGAATTTGAAATATCTGTTACAAACCTTCCATCCAACTGTTTTGCACCGGTAGGATTTCCATCCATATCAACTACCAAAACTTGATTACCATCACCTGAAACTAAAAAATGTATATTTCCAGTATAGGATGAAAATGGTATACTCTGGAATGGTTTTTTCCATAACACTTCACCACTTCTAGAATAATAAATTATCTTATCACCAATTTTTTTATAAGCGAGAAATCCACTCCCCAAAGGTGGTATATCAAATAAATCCCCATCATCTCCTTGAAAAATAGATTTATTTCTAAAGAGAAAAGGTTTGTTATTAAATGAAAGGTAACCATTTAAGTTCTTAAGAGGAGAGACTTCACTGGATTTTTTACTATCTCTAGCATCTTCAGGATAATCACTTCTTTCATTCCTTTTATCCCAACTCCAAATTTCTTGGACTATTGTAACTTGGATAAATTTATTTCTATGATTATAAACAATTGTAAAACTAATTAATAATGAAATAAGTATATAGTACAACATCTATTTTTTTCCATTTTCAATATTTTCAAGAATTTCTCTATACAAGTGGTAGATGGCCATACCAGTAACGGCCTCTCTAAAACTTTCTCTGCCAATAGAAAATAAGTGTTTATGAATTTTCTCTGCTTTATTCTTAGTTTTTATTCCAATAAACACAGTCCCAACAGGCTTATCAATAGATCCTCCATCTGGACCAGCAATTCCTGTCACGGAAATACAATAATGAGTATTCATTAATTTTTCTAATCCTATTAACATTTCACTTGCTGTTTCTTCACTAACTGCTCCAAATTTTTCTAATATTTCATATTTTACATTCAATAAACTTTCTTTAATTGAATTGTGATAACTCACAATACTACCCAAATAGTAAGCAGAAGATCCGGGAGAATCAGTTAGAATTTTTCCAATGTAACCTCCCGTGCATGATTCTGCTGTTGAAACTGTTTCTTTTCTATTTGTGAGTAGTTCATGAACTAATTTAAATATATCATCTGTCAATTTTTCATTGTACGATTTTTCCAGAAGAGATTCAATACTTTTTAATTTATCATTTGAATCTGATTTAAAAGAAACTTTTATATATCCAGCTTTTGCTGTTACACCCCATTCAATTTGATTGGAATTAATATATTCTATATTTTTATTAATAAATTCCCTTTGGTACAATCCTTCACTCATATTCCATATATATTTGGAGAGATATTTTATAGCTGGAACTATGTACTCTTTTTTTATAATAGGCAATAGGGAATCTAAAAACATTTTTTTCATTTCCAGCGGAACACCTGGCATAGCCGCTAAAGTACAATTCTCACCCAATTTAACATAAAATCCAGGAGCAATCCCAACTGTATTTTCCAATTCAATTGAATCTAAAGGCACATTGGTTTGTCTCGATGTCACAGGTAAGAGATCCATAAATTCTTTTCCACGTTTCTCGGAAATACTTACTAACTTTTGGTAAGCACTTTCTATTTTGCGCAAACCCCCACCTTTTAACTCTGAGATAATATTCAGTGTGTGGTCATCATCTGTTGCACCTAATCCTCCTGTCATCAAAAGGAGTGTGGGTTCTTTCGATTGAGAAAAAGAACCAATTTCAGTTTTCAATTGGCTTACACTATCAGGGAGAGCCATAAATTTATTAACTGTATAGCCAGAGTCTGTTAATTGATTAGCGATCCACATGGAATTTGTATCCAAACTTTTTCCTGATGTAATTTCTGTTCCAGTTGAGATAATTATTATATTTAAACTCATTTATTTTCTTTGTCCATCCTATCTGGTGCACTGATTCCCAAAATTTGCAATCCTTCCCGTAAACAAATTGCTGTTCCTTCACATAAAAATGATAAGGCTCTCTTTTCTAATGTAGTACATTCTTTAAGTTTATTCCCTTTTGCAATGTAAAACTTAGAAAATGTTTTTGCTAGATTTTGTAAGTAATTGGCCAATCGATGTGGTTCCATACTTTTAGCTGCATCATAAATTTCTTCAGGATACCTCGCTATCCAAAATAAGAGCCTATCTCTTTCATCAGTGTTACTTATATTCAATAAATCTTCTCCCTTGATTTCTTTTCCTATCTCTTTAAAAATAGACTGAATTCTTGCATGGGCATATTGTAGGTAGAACACTGGATTTTTGTCACTTTCTTCTTTGGCTAAATCTAAATCAAAATCCAATGGTGTTTCAAGTGCACGTGTAATAAAAAAGTATCTAGCAATATCTTTGCTATCCTTTCCTAAAAAATCCATTAAATCATACATGGTTTGGAATTGACCCAACCTCTTACTCATTTTAAGTTTTTCACCCTTTGAGAGTAGGTTGACTTGTTGGGCAATGAGGATTTGGAAGGAATCTTTTGGAAATCCCATTGCTTGCATAGCTCCTGCGAGTCTAGCAATATACCCATGGTGATCGGGTCCCCAAATATTGATAATTTTTGTAAAACCCCTATCTACTTTAGTTTTGTGATATGCTATATCTGCCAATAAGTAAGTAGGTCTTCTGTCTTCTCTTAATACAACTCTATCCTTATCATCTCCATAAAAAGTAGAAAGAAAAATTTCTTTATTATCTTCATTTTTAATTTTTCCAGCTTGTTTTAGTGTTGTGAGACTTTCTAATACTTTATTGGATGTATGGAGTGAACGTTCGCTATAGAAAGTGTGAAAGTCTACTCCGAAGTTTTTTAAATCATTTTTTTGAGAATTTAAGTTATAATCTGTAGCTTTGATAGATAAATATTCTGCAAGTTCTATCAAATTTTCTTTTTCTAAAAATGAATCTATCTTTTCTTTTTCATTAGAATTATATAATGAATTGACTATTTGTATTACGTAATCACCCCTGTATCCTTCATAAGGAAGAATATTTTTTTTAAGTAAGGTATCTATAGGAGATGTATCATTCTCTTCTTGAAATTCTAATGGAATTCCTTTGAGTTCTCTTAATCTAACTACGCATGATACACCAAGTAAGAGAACCTGATTACCATAATCGTTTACATAAAATTCCCTTTCAACTGTATGACCAATTTTTTCTAATAGATTAGTGATACTAGCTCCCATGGCAGCTGCTCTTGCTGATACTATATTTAAAGGACCGGTAGGATTAGCGCTAACATACTCAAAGATTATTTTTTCTTTTTTTGCAACTTGGGGATATATAGTATCTTTACCAATCATATAGGAATTTATGTAATGTAATAATTCTTGTTTTGATATCTTGAAATTTATAAAGCCTGGTGGAGAAAATGTTATTTCTGAAAAAAGTTGATTTTTTAAATAATTTATCAACACTATTGAATTTTCATTAGGATTTCCAATTTTTTCTTTGTGCTCTAATAGAAATGCTGTAGAATAATCTCCAAATTTCTCATTTCTGGAATATTCTATTTTTGGGTTTAATTCTTCTATTGAAAAACTCAAAGATTTTTCTATTAAAAATTTTTTAATTCCCTCTTTTAAGAGGTGTAAAACTTTTAATTTTAATATTTCTTCTTCATTCATTTGAAATTTAGTCCTTAAATCTTAAATTAATTTTAATTCACTCAGTGATCTATATAGCATTTCTGAACTTTTGGTTTCTATCCCCAAGTATGTAAAAATATACTTATCTAAAATCTTATCTGATTTTAATAAGATTGCAGTAGGTATAGTATCCTTTAAAATGCTATCATAATTTTTTTTGGTAATTTCTTTAAAAAATTTTAATATTTCAATATCATTTTCTCTATCATCAAAATTTTCACATTTAGAACAGGTTGCTTCAAATGTATAAGAATTTATTTTTGCAAATTTTTCTTCAGTTAAAATTGCACCACATTTTTTACAGAAAAAGTCTTTTGGTATTACGCCTAATCCTAATAAGAGCTTGTATTTAAAAAATGGTAAAATGATTATATTAGATCCATATTTTTCGAGCCCTTCCAATGCTAAATATAGCAATGTAAAACTTCTTGATTCTTTCTCACCTTCAGGAATAGTTTTTTCCATTAATTCAAGGAAAAAAAATAAAAATAAAGTAGAAATATAATCATTTTTAATACTATCATGTCTTTTTTCTAGGCTAATCTCTTTTACATTATAAACATTTGATACATTGGCATGAAAATAAAAATCAATACAAACTATAGATCCAATTTCACTCGCAACAATAGGTCTATTTTTACTTTTTTTTATACCCTTAACTAAAAATTTTAACTTGGAACCATCTTCAGATAACAAAGTGAGCATTGCATCCGCTTCCCCTATTGTCTTACTTTGAAGAATGATTCCCCTTTTTTTTTCAAGAGCCAAGGGAAACCGTAATTATTTACCTGTAAAGAAAGGTTTTCTCTTTTCCACAATTGCATCCAAACTCTCAGCAAAATCCTTAGATTGAAAACAAAGTGCCTGTGCTTCCGCTTCCCGTCTCAATGCAGTTTCTAATTCATTTTTATTGATCAAAGTTTCTTTGAGTAGCCTACTTGCCATAGGAGCACCCTCAGACAACACAATCGCCAACTCAGTTGCCCTCTTTACCACATCCTCGGGAGGAACGGCATCCTGACAGAGTCTCAGGGATTTTGCTTCTTCGCCTGTAATAAAATCACCTAAGAGCAAGAGATGATTGGCCATATCCACACCAAATAGCTCTCTAATAAGGTAGGAGGATCCCATCCCGGGATGGATGCCCAACTTCACAAAATTAAATGAATATTTAGATGTTGAGGAAAATACACGTAAATCACAAGCAAAAGCCAGGGAGAGAGCAGCACCAACTGCATGTCCATTTACAGCTGCAACAACTGGAAAGGAGAGGGATCGAATGCATAGGAAATTATTGTAAAATGTAAACATATCTCTGCAATTTTCTTCATAGGTTTTTGTTTTGAATGATTTTAATAAATTTAAATCCCCACCAGATGAAAAGATTTGATTCTTCCCTGTTAAGACCAAACAGGATGGTGGCTTCTCCATCGTTTTTAATCTCTCTATTTCATTTTTGAAAGCAATGCTCATATCCCAGGTCATAGAATTTTTTGTTTCCGGGTTGTTTAAATTTAAAAAGGTAATTTTATGTCGATTGATCTCAATATCTTCTGATGTAATTAATGTCATAGGAAAGCCCCCACATCTTACCAAAAATACACAGTTAATATCTTAGGGAAGAGAATTTTTGTACCTCCATCTCCTATAAATTAGAATTGCTTTTCAAGACTTATCTCCGATACTTTAAATATGGCAGTCGGCAGAACAAATTCGATGCAGGAACTCATTAATCTCATGGAGAAATCCTATGGAGAAACAATTATTGGTTCGGATATAAACCTTATCAAACATCTCTTTCATTATTTAAAGTTTGAAAATATAGAATTCCGTTTTGACTATGAAGAGTCGAATATGACAGTGATTGTTCACAGCGTATTACAAGATTTTGTAGAACTAAATGTTTTGGGTTTTGAAGAGGGAACATCTAGAAGGGCAAAAATTAAGTTTGAAGTTGTAAATGTTCTCTATCAATTCGAAGTCATCATTGAAGATATTCGAGGCTCTATTGTAAAAATAAAAATACCATCCGAACTCCAAGCCGCAGAGATGAGAAATCACAGAAGAGTTTTTGTTGATGATTTATTTATGGATTTTGTTATTCTTTTTAAATCATTTAAAGGTGGGGTATATGTATCTGGTGACAATATATATGCAGAGAGGCAATTTACTCATCTATTTAGGGAGATTAAAAAAGATAGTCCGGATTTAAAGTTAATGAATCTTATTATGACTGATTATATTTTAAAGGTCTCACAGGAGTTTGAAATAATCACATACAAACCAAATGATGGAAATGAGTTTATAAAAGAAACTTTACAAATGGGAAATAAATCAATCTTTATTGAGGATTGTTCTAATATAGAAAATTATTATAAAAAAACTGAAAATTTATACACAAATACATACCAAAATCTATATGCAAAAAAGTTAAAAGATGATGGTGAATTTAAAACACAAAAATTTTTCGAAAAGCTTCAAAAAACCGAGTTACGAAATTTCCTAGTTTCTTACATCCTTTCACCGATTACCCTCTTTGACCAAGTTATAGGGCATATAAAAGTTTATACAACCGCAATGGATAAACATATTATCAGCCAATACCATGCGGAATACATTCACCAGATGACAGAGATAGCCAGTTACGGTTTTACCAAGATATCTATTCGTGGAAATAATTTTAATACCATGTACACGAATACCCGCATTCTAGATATCAGTATAAGTGGGCTCTTGTTTGAAATTTCAGATGAAAATTTATTTAATTATCTTAAAAAACATAATACTATCAAAATGTATATACCAATAGGAAAGAAAACTCTCTCTCTTTCTGGGGAAATTATACGGTTCTTTGATACAATGGATGACTATCAAAAAATATATAGAATGGGTGTTACATTCATATCATCCAATCCGGATGATATGAACATATTAGAAAATTTTATTTATGATCGTCGTGGAAATATTTTATCTGAGTGATTTTGCATAATCAGCTGCTTGTAATACAGCAGGATCTACTTTTTTTCCTTTAGGTTTGTACAACATATAAAATTTACTATGATTTTCAATGCTGTCTACATAGTTTTTTGCATCTTGTGCCTGGGAAGAAGTTAGATTTTTTAAAGGAATATCTTTAAGTTTTTCATAGTAATAAAATACGGCCATCGATTGGATTCTGTAATCTTGAATTTTCTTTTCTAATGCTTGTTGTAAGAATTTTTGTGTTTTTATATCAAAATCTTCCACTTTCTTTCTGTTTTCTAAATTGTTTTCTGAGCTTCTATAGTATACATAGTTGAGAAAACAAATTTCTGTTAAATTATATAAATTTTCAAAATGATTTTCTTCCATTTTGTATGCTTCTTTGGCAACATCTAAAGCTAGATCTAAATCCAGTTTTTTGCCCGTATTCTTTGAATATTCTATTTTATGTTTATTGATTAAAAATTTTCCATATCGTACTAAAAATTCATATTTCTCTTGCTCTAATAAAAATTTTTCTCTTCGTTTATAAGTCTGAGAATATTCATATCCGGAAGATATGTAATCCTCAGATTTCGACTCGTGTAATTTTGCCAATCCAAAGTGAGGCTCTGGGGAATTTAGATCTAATTGTATAGATTTTTTGTAATAATGTATTGCACTTGCCCCATCCCCTTTGTGAACAAAATAGTCTGCTTGTTTTTTAAAGATTCTGGCTTCTTTCAGTCCCTCATTAGTTAAAGGCATTGCAACAGTCATGATATTATCCTCTATCATTCTTAAATGTCCTTCCCCTCTAAGCTGTTGACCAAAAAAAGAAGTATTAAAGACTGAAATAACTTTTATCTGTCCTACAATATTTCCATCTTTATAAAAATCATGATCAGGATGTTTTTCTAAGAGATAAAGAGTTTGTCCTGCACGGATACCGGGATTATTTAAAACTTTAACAATGACTATGTCCGGTCTTGTATCAAAATCAAGAAGAGATTTATCATCTTTTATATCTAGCTCAACTGTGGAAGCTTTTTCAATTGATACTGTTTCACCAATTACAATCATCTTAACAAAACGATTCCCTTCTTCATCAAAAAAACCATAGACGAATTTATTATCTTTCTTTTCAGAAAAAATTGTAGATACAGGGAATAGGAGGGAAAATAAGATAAATACAGTAAAGAAATTTAGGGAGAATCCAGGGCTCCTATTTGTCCATAGGTTGCCTTTTCGTTTGGGGAGGAACTTTATTGTGGGTGAAAAATTTTCTAGGTTCATACTACTTTATTTTTCGACAAAACCAAAAAAATGTAAAGGTATTTGCTAATTTATTCTACAGTTTCTTTTCTTTTGCTAACTGCTCTCCTAAGTTCTATAGCCGCTTGCGGTGTGGGTTTTTATGCCTATTTTGGATTCAAAGGATTGCCCGGGTGGATTCATCATTTTTTCTATTTTGTTTTCTTTTTAAGTTTGCTTTTATCTATCTTCGTTGGAATATATAATCATTTTTATTTTTATCTGCTCTATCCCGTCATATTCGGCATGTGTTTACTTCCTTTCATACAAAAGGGAAATATATTCCATCGATGGATTGGAATGTTTAGCTTTTTTCTTTCTCTCTTCCAATTTTTTCTTTTCAAATATTATGCAAATGTCTATCCTTAACGATTATATATTAATCAATATAATTTTCCACCCGGAAGGAGCCAAATGAGCAATAAATCAGATGCTGAATTAGATGTGCGAATCGGATCAGCTATTCAGGATAAAGATAAGATTTCAGTAAAGTCCTCAAAGATCAACCAGCGCCTCGAGCATTATATCCTCAAAATAATCACTGGCATCTTAAAAAAACACGGGCAGGAAAGATTTATAGATATGGTCTATACAATTTTAAAAGAACTCGCCATCAATGCAGTAAAAGCTAACCAAAAAAGAATCTTTTTTGAAGATAACAATTTCGACATCTCAAATGAAGTTCACTATGCAGAAGGAATTGTAAAGTTTAAAGCATCTTTCTCTGACACTATGTCAGATGAATATGGTAAAAAATGTATGCAAAAAGGAGTTTATTGCCAAATAAACTTTTATCATAACAATACAGGTATGTATGTTGAAGTTGCTAACAACACTCCTGTGATCCGTACAGAAGAACTTCGGATGCGGGAAAAAATGAAAAAGGCAATGGGGTACAATGACATTGCCGAGTTTTACATGGACAATATGGACAATACCGAGGGGGCAGGTCTGGGCATTGCCTTAATTATCATTCTCCTCAAGAATGATTCAATAGATCCAAATCTATTTAGAATAATTACAAAAGCTGATAAAACCGTTGCAAGAATTGAAATACCCTTTACGTCTGACTATGTGACACTTCGAGAAAGGGGTCAAAAACAGGCGGCTAATGGAAATTAAAGGCAAATCAATTGTAATCACTGGAGCAGGAAGTGGATTGGGCAAAGCCATGGCACTAGGTTTTGCTAAGAAGGGTGGAAATATCCTGGTCTCTGATATAAAAGAAGAATCAGTAGCCTCTACCGTTCAGGAGATCTTAGCCTTAGGTGTAAAAGCAAAGGGAGTAGTAGGCAATGTTGCAAATGAATCCGACGCCACCAAAATCATGGAAGAGGCTGTATCCTCCTTTTCATCCTTAGATGTCGCCATATTAAATGCGGGTATCCTGCGCGACGGACTTCTCATTCGAATTGATAAAGAAACAGGAAACATCAAAGGGAAGCTTTCCCTCGAACAATGGCAGGCAGTGATTGATGTAAATCTAACCGGGGTGTTCCTCACGGGTAGAGAAGCGGCAGTCCAAATGGTACAACTTAAAAAACCGGGTGTCATCATTCCTATTTCTTCTGTAGCTATGCATGGAAATCCCGGTCAAACCAATTATTCAGCAGCTAAGGCCGGTGTCGCTGCTATGACCAAATTATGGGCACAGGAGCTCAAATCCTATAAGATTAGAGTGGCAGGAATTGCTCCGGGATTTATTGCCACAGAGATGGTTCTAAAAGACATGAAGCCAGAGGCACTTGAAAAATGGAAATCTCTCATTCCCATTGGTAGGCTAGGTGAGCCCTCTGAGATATCTCTCACCGCTGAATTTATTGTGGAAAATGATCTTATAGATGGGGTTGTCTTAGAAGCATCTGGCGGGATTAAGATTTAAGGTAGCTTTAGTGCCTTAAAGAGTTAGTTTATAGGAATAAGTATGAAAAAACCAAAGTTTGAAATCAATAAAAAGCAGCTAGATGTTCTTATCAAAGGAATCCAAGGCATTGCCCATCCCGTTAGATTTATGATTCTCTATTCCCTTCTCAGAGAAGAATCTTCTGTGAGCGAGCTTTCTCAATACACCGGAGCAAGCCAATCGGTTACATCCCAGCACCTATCAAAAATGAAAGAATCGGGGATTTTGGACAATCGTAAAGAATCCAATAAAGTTTTTTATTTTATAAAAGACAATAACTACAAAGACCTTATCAAGGTTTTTTTGAAAATCAATTCAGATATGGAGTTGAATTCTAAACGCAAATGAAACTATATTTTTTATTCTACCTCCTTTTCTCTCTTTCCCTTTTTTCGAAACCATTTGAAGTTGGAAGCGAATGGAATTTACTTGAATTCACAGACCAAAATGACAAAAAAGTAGATGTAACACAAGAAACCAATAGTATTTTTTTTGTTTCTGACATGGATGCAAGTAAGATTGTTCATGAAGTTCTCCAGGTGGAAACCGAAGAATCTCTCCAAAAAAAGAAGCTTTTATTTATCTCTGACATACATCGAATGCCTTCTCTTATCACAAGATTTATTGCTTTACCAAAAATGAGAAGGTACTCCTATCCCATGGCTTTGGTCAGAGAAAAGGATGTCTCAAATGATATTCCTAGAGAAAAGGGAAAAGTAAGTGTTTTTACATTACAAAAATGGAAGATAATAAAAATTGATTATGTGGCAACCAAGGAAGATTTACAGAAATTTATCCCAGTAGTAAAATAATCTCATTTTACTTCTTTTCCAAAGTAGAATTGTCCTTCTTTTCTTATTAAGTTTCTGCTGATTAAATTTTCTGCAATTAACAAGATTCCATGGAGAGCAGCATCCTTGGTTTCTTTTGCAATATCTTTGTTCTCAGACATGAGACCATGAACATACTCTCTTCTTTTTTTATCCAAAAGCCCTAACATAGATCCTGCAATTTTAGGATCAGCTTCTAGAAACACCAATGCCAGCGTGTGGGGTGGTGTTTCTCTGCAAACATAAAGCAGGGCAAGGTTATCAAAATAACTCAAATCTTCAAATTTTTTAACAACCCCTTCCATCTATTACTCTTGGTCCTGGATCTTAGACTTGAGATACTTAACCAAATGACTGCTATCCGGATTTGCACCTGTTGCTTCTTTGATTAACTCTTTGGGTGAGTGGAGCTTACCTTTGTGCCAAACATTGATTTTTAACCATTTGTGTAGGGAACTAAAATCACCACGTTTCTCTAGATCATCCCAAAAACTTTGGTGGGTAGATAAAAACCCATGGAAGAGCTGAGCTGAGTAGATATTTCCAAGTGTATAGGTTGGGAAATAACCGAATGATCCTCCTGACCAATGAACATCTTGTAGTACACCTTCTGCATCATTTTCAATTTTTAAATCAAAGAAAGATTTCATTTTTTGGTTCCAGATTTCTGGTAAATCCTTAACCTGTAAGGTACCGGAAATAAGCTCTCTTTCAATTTCAAATCTAAGAATGATATGCAGATTATAGGTAATTTGATCTGCTTCCACTCTAATCTTTGTTTTTTGGACAGTGTTTACATACTTAAAAAAGTCATCAAAGGGCAAATCATAATGGTATATTTGAAAATCTTTAATCATGATAGGATAAAAATAATTCCAGAAAGCACGAGATCTACCAATTTGGTTTTCCCAGAGTCTACTTTGTGATTCATGGATTCCATAAGATAAAAATTGTGATAGGGGTGAGGGGGACTCAGTCATTGATCCCAATCCATATTCATAGAGTGCATGACCCGTTTCATGTAATACGCTAAATATAGAAGAGAGTGGATCCTGCTCTTGGAATCTAGTAGTGATACGTTTATCCTTTGCACCCAAACTTGTAGAAAATGGATGAAGGCTAACATCCAAACGCGAAGAAGATTTAGGCAATCCAAGCATATCGGGTAATTTTTGGTTAAAAATTGCTTGGTAATCAGAACTTACTGAATTTTTAAATGGATTGTTAAAGCTACCTGCCTCTTGTACTAAGGGGATGAGTGAGTTTTTTAGATGCTTAAAAAGTTCATCTAAATCATTTGCACGAGTATCAGTTTCATAACCCTCTAAGAGTGCATTGTATCTTTCATCTTGGTATCCAAAACACTCAGCAGATTCTTTAGTAAGTGATACGATTCTTTCAAGAACATCTTTGAATTCATTAAAATTTTTATTTTTCTTTGCACTTGCCCAAACACCATGAGCTTGGTTTGTGACTCTGGAGAGTTCTTCCACTAAGTCAACGGGGAGCTTCTTGGATCTATTTCGATCCTTCTCCAAGACCTCAATTTCTTTTTTTAGATGTTGGGTTTCCACGGAAGAATTATCCATTCTGGGAATTCGATGCTTTACTTCACCAATCAAATCATCGAATTGCTTGCTGGTGTATAGTTTATGTATATGTGTAGAGAGTAGGGCTATCTGTTCCGATCGTTCCTCTCTTGCATTTTCGGGCATCATAACCTCAGAGTCCCAGTGGAGAAGACTTAGGGTATCCTGGTACCTAATATAGTCTGACCAATACTTTCTATAGTTGTTAATTTCATTCAAATCCATAACGATAAACTTACATCCTACTCAAAAAACGTAAAGATTTAAATTTTACTTTTTATGAAACCTAAAAGCTCCTCTCTTCCTCTTTTCTTGGGGTTCTTCTTGACAAAATTCATCTTTTTCCTAGTCTGTCTTTATATTGCGGGTGTGGTGTAACGGTAGCACAGCAGCCTTCCAAGCTTCTGGCGGGGGTTCGAGTCCCCTCGCCCGCTAAGACTTTTCCTCCACTCCCAAAGCATTTCTTCCGAAGTTATTCTAAGGTCTTACAATAAAATGAAACTTAATGAAATTAAACCATATTTATTGGCTGCATACCAGGATAAAATCCTCGAGGCATCGTTTTATGAATCCCTAAAAACATACTTAGTAAAGTTTTCAGAGAGAGATTTCACTGTAGATTTTTTATCTCAAAAAGAAAAATTTAAAGAGTTAGCTTCTTTTCGTTTCTTATCCATTTTTTTGGTCTCTATCAACACAGTGCTACGTATGATAAGTTCTTCTGCTATCATTGTTCAAAGAAATATGAAGGACATTCATGGAATGTCTGAAGCAATTTTAAAAGAATCCACCCTTATCCAAAATACGATAGTAGAAACAGATTCTATTACCCAGGATCTACTCAATCTCACCGAGCATTCCAATGAGGAACTATTGGAACTCCAAAATAAAAGTATGGAATTGACCTCTCTGAGCAATCAGATTTATGATTCCAGCATTTTGTTGGAAACTGAACTAAGACATGGATCTGGAAATGTTTTGAATGCAAATGAATCCATAAAACATTTGATTACCCAAACAAATGAAATCACAGAAGGGATTCGTGAGCTTTGGAAAAATTTTAACACACTTAGTTTTGTAGTACAAGATCTAATGAAAATATCCGAACAAACAGGTTTACTGGCACTCAATGCAGAAATAGAAGCAGAACACGCCGGAGACCATGGTCGTGGATTTGCAGTGGTTGCATTAGAGATGGGGAAGCTCTCTAAAAAAAGTACAGAAACAGCTAGAGCTATTGTGAATGGGTTTAAAGATCTACAAGATAAATCTAAAAAATCAGTTTTTTTGGCTTCTGGATCTTTAGAGATTGCTACGCAGGCTAGAGATGATTTCAGTAAAGTGGATTCATCCTACAACGAAACAAAATATATCTCGAATTCACTGCTTCCCGCAGCAACAAAGGTAAAGAAAATTTCAGAAGGATATGCCGAGCATGTTCATCAATTGGAATCTAATTCCAGAAAAATAAAAAATGAAGTCAGAGACTTTGACTCACAACTAAAAAAAATCGTAAACTCATCAAAGTTCCAAATCCAAGAAGCAGCAAAATCCATGGAAATTGTAAATTCCACGTATGGTAGCAGTATAATGATAAATTCATTGGTATCCCAAATTAGTGTCGCAGGATACAGAGAAAATTTATCTATTCAAACCCTTATCCAAGAAATATTAGAAAAAATTATGAAATACCGTGGCATCCTTGTTTATATGATTTATATGAATGAAGGAGAAATAAAGACTCCGGATATCCATGCTATTGGGAAAATAAACAATGAGATGAGGGAATTTTTATTTAAAAATAAAGAAGATCAAAAAAATGAAGTTTTTTCTATTTCACTTGAAATATGGATAGATATTCATATTTTGGGAGTAAAGGTAATAGATTTATTAAAAGATTTTGATAAAAAAAATGCAAGAGAACTCTTTGAAAGTTCATTACGTCCATTGATTAAAAAAAATGTAGATTCACTACTCTTGTATCTAACTTCAGAATTGTTATAGGTAATTGCAACATGGGAATGAAACTTGAATTTCAACCTTACCAATCTCCCCAGGGATGGTATACTCTACAATATCCAGAATACTGGGAAATGGAAGTCATCGAAGGTATACCTACTTTTTATGATCCCCAAGGATCAGGTGCAGTTGTGATTTCTGCATTTGAAAACAAAACTGGCGATTACAATCCTGAAGTAGAAATGAGGCGTTTTCTTTCCCATCATGGGATTGAGTATGATATTAAAAATATTTTTTTATTTGAAAATACCCAAGGAAGCATTGTTCAGACTTGTGAATTCATATCTAAAGAAAGATTTTGGTTTGTATATATGATGTCATATAAAGATAAACTTTTAATTTTGTCATACAACTCTGATGAGGCTCCCGGAAGAGATCTTTCCACGATCATTTCTGGAATTGTATCATCGATCTATTTCAATGTCCAAAACTATTAAATTATTTTAGAGTTTGGTATTCTTTTAAAACTGTCTCAACTCTTCTGTAATTTTTTGTTTGAATAAGTAAGTATCTTTTGTAAAAAACAAAAAATTGGGTAAATCTTTGCTATTGGGAAATATAGTAATGGCAGTATCATAAAATACTATTTTATCAATTTCTTGGATTGGAAAGAGGAATAAGCTTTCATTGTTTTTATATTCTATAAATCCTTCCTTTTCTAATAGTTCGGCTTTGCCTATTCTTCGAAAATGTTGGAAAAGGCTTTCTTCCCAATCCATATCATTTATAATTTTACTATCCATTGGAATTTCTTTCCCATAGTCCAAATATAGAATTCCGGACAATACTAGATTGGATTTATCCAATGGTTTGGTTCTGTTTGGAATTTCCTCTATTTTAATTTGTGGTGGATGATTTTGAACTGGAATCTCAAGTTCTTTTAAGTCAGGTTCTCTTTCTAAGTTGGGTTTTATTTCTGGGTGCTCTTGGTAGGGCTTACTGTCAACGCTACGTTCTTGTACTAAGATGGATTCCAATTCAGCATCCAACTCTCTCTCAGGGTATTTCTTGTTGAAGATTCTCTTTTTAATTTCTCCAGAGTACTCTTCTTTTTTTCTAGCGGCACGATTGAATAATTTTTTTACCAAGTATCTCGGTATGTTCCCTTTTTTTTCTTTCTCTTTCTCATCTTTATGAAAATAATTCCCAAAGAGTATAAATCCAATCCCCAATAGAATTAAAAAAAATGCAAAAAACATCATACTTAGAAGAATACAGTTCTTCATCCCCAAAGGTAAAGCAGTTTTAAGAATCTCTCACAGAAATTGAACCAATAAAATACTGGAAAACAAACTTCTATTTTATTCATTGATTTATTTTCTTTACAATTTCCTTTTCTGAAAAAATCCTATTCAAAAAGAGATTGGAAAACCTGTTATGATTTTAGATGAATATGAAGAACCTACTATAGGAAATAAGATCATTCGTGTGGTAGTAGGGGTATTCCTCACAATCCTTGTTTCTATGCTAATTCTCACGCTGCTACCTGGCGATGCTGAACAAAATATGTTCAAAATTCTCACAGGCCAAGATGATTATTCTGCAGGGAAAATTGGAGATGAGACTATTCCTCCTGATTACTTCCAGGCAGCCCGAAAGGATTGTTACCAAAGATACAAAGATTACAATCCAAACCTCTCAAACGACTCTTCCGAGCTAAATTCATGCGCATACGACACTATAAAAACGTTTAAAATTTACAAAGCAATTGCACATTCTGTTGGTTATGGAATCTCCGATCAAAAACTAAAGGAAATCATTTGGGAGCAGGCAAAACAAGTACACAAAGAATCTAATATGGGGGCTGGTTATTCGGAAGAAGATAAATTAAAACCTGAAGAAATCTACAAAAATATATTGAGATCCACCCCATTTACCTACCGCCAAGAATATATGGTTGCAATGGGTATGGATAGGTTTCTTATGTCATCTTTAAAAACTACGGCTGGTGAACAAAAGATAGAATCGGAAGCATCAGGTGCAAAGGTGAGTTTTGGTTTTGTGCAATTCACTGATTCCGAAATCCTCTCCAAAATAGGTGATTCTCCATCTGTCTCTGAAGAAGAAATCAAAGCCGATTACGAGAAATCAACTAAGGAAGGAACACTTCCTAAAAATCCCGAAGGGAAAATCCCTTCCTACGAAGAAAGAAAAGCTTTCATTGAAAACAAACTACGTTCCGAAAAAAGACAAGCTTCCTTAAATGATATAAAAACTAAAATATTGTCTTTAAAAAACCAGGGTGGAAAGTTATCCGAAATTGAGGCACTTTCTGGTAAAAGTAGCGTTGAAATAAAAGATATCTCTATCACCGATCTTTCAAAGGGAAATGACCCCAAATTGAGCTTTACATCCACTGCAGCCTTTCTCCGGGACCTTGGAGATGTTGCTTTTGGAGTTGGAAGGATTGGTGGGCCCTATTTAGAGGGAGAAAAAATTGTATATGTGGAATTTAAAGATTTAAAAATTGAATTAGAGGGTAAGAACCAGGAAAAGAAAGATAGTAACCTATCTAATATTCCTATTTTTTTAATGGAAATGAATAATTCATTGAAAAGTGTATACCCTGTATACAGAAAGATAGATAAACAGGAAAATTAAATGGAAATCAGGGCAGAATTTGTTAATCCTTTCATAGAAGCAGCCTCATTAGTATTTAAAGACTCTCTCCAATTAGATTTAATTAGAGGAAAGCTAAAGATTAGAGAATCACCAGTTCCATCCTACGAGGTAGCTATTGTTATCGGTGTAGTAGGTTCCTATAAAGGGGAAATTGTTTATAGTTTAAATTTTGATGCCGCATTTAAGATGGCTAAAAGGTTAATGCCATCCTTAGATGAACAATCTCTAAGAGATGAATACAAAGATATCATAGGTGAAATAGGAAACATGGCAACAGGGAATGCACTTAGAATCTTTGCATCAAACGGCCAGTTTGTAGATATTACAACCCCCAATGTAATCGAAGTCGCAGAATCTAATATTCAATATAAAAAAGCCACAACACTCTCACTTAATTTATACTCAAAAATAGGACAAATTGAAATCAATATAGCCATACTATAAGGGATGCCATCCCTTTCTCTTCTCCAATTACCAGTTCCTCCACCCTCTGCTTTTGCTAGCACGGGGAATGTGCCCCTTGCAGCGGGTAGTTTAGCAGTTAGTACAGAAGTCCACTCCTTAGATAAAGATTTCTCCCTAATTACAAATGTAATACAGCCAGAAATTACAGATTCCGAGGGCGATGAAATGTTGATCCAAAGAATTGTAAAGTCTGATCCTGACTTTTTAGGGTTTTCACTTTATCTATGGAATTCTGAGAGAAGTTTATTCATTGCCGACCAAATAAAAAAAAGAAATCCAAAGACTAAAATTTTTCTAGGTGGCCCTGAGGTTAGCCAGGATAACTTATCTCTTTTAGAAACTGCAAGTTTTGACTACGCGATAGAGGGTGAGGCTGAGTCCATCTTTGCTCTTCTATTAAAATCATTACTTAAAAGCGAACCTGTTGGTAATATTCCTAATTTATTTTATAGAAATTCAGAAGGGAATTTGTTAAAAAGTAAAGTTAAGAAAGATATAGATTTTGAATTAAATACTTATCCATCTCCTTATATTTCAGGTTTTATACCAGTTGAACAATCTAGGTCTACATATTTAGAAACTGTAAGGGGTTGCAAGTCTCAATGCACATATTGTTTTTATCCTAAAAGTAGTAACGTACTACGTTCTATTGATATTGAAGAGTCAATGAAACTAATTCAAAAGTTAAAAGATTTAGGAGCAAAAGAACTAGTTTTTTTAGATCCCACTTTTAATCATAGACCTCAATTTGAAAAATTTCTAGATGCTCTAATTGATGTAAACTATGATGGTCAATTGAAAATGTTTGCTGAATTGAGATCTGAAGGTATCACAACCCAAATTGCAAAAAAATTAGCCAAGGCAGGGTTTTATAAAATTGAATTAGGTATGCAATCAATTAATAAAGAAACATTAAAAAGAGTAAAAAGATTTGGTTCACCAGAGAAAGTAGTAGAAGCTTCTCATAAATTAACTGATGTTGGAATAGAGTTATTATTAGATCTAATAATTGGGTTACCGGGCGATAAACCAGAAGATATAGATAAAGGTATTGAATTTTTTAAAAAGTACAAACTTGAAGAATGGGTACAGACATTTATTCTTTCTGTACTACCAGGAACAGAATTGAGAAGGGAATCTATACAAAATGGTATTACCTTTATGCCACTTCCCCCTTATAGAGTCACAAAAACAGAACATTTTTCTGAAATAGAGCTTAGTAATTCTCTCTTTAATGCAGAAGAAAAGCTAGGAAGGAGATTAGATGAATATCCAAGAATTTTACTATGTGAAGCAAATACGCATAGTAATGATGTGTTAGAAATTGATACAGATATTTACTCAAATGATATCCAAAATAAAATACAATCTCCTGGAGCTAGGCACTTTTCACTTCGAATCAAAGGAACTGATCTATTTAATAAAAAAGAATATCTATTTAAACTAATAAAACAAAAAATCAAAGTTGATCCCTTTTGTACTTTAGATGTAGTTTTATGTCCTACAAATATTTTTCCCCTTGATTTAATTGAAGAGTTAATTAAATTATTAAACACAACTTCTAATTCATACCTTTCACGGGTTCAGAGTCATCGTAATGAAAATTATCAGAGAAGGTTGAGTGTTTTATTAGGTGATACTGATGAGTTTTCACAATCATGGATAGCTGAACTTACTTCTTTAGTTTCTGTTTTCAAAGACATGAAAATTTCTTTTATAACAAAAAATATAAAATTTTTGGGATATGAATTGCCCAGGGCAAGAATAGTTGAGAGGTCAGTCACAAATCCAGATTGGAAAAAACTACAGAAAGCTGATCCCGAAAGTATAGTTTTTTTAGATAGAGATTTAGAAAAGAGATGGAATTCTGAAGTTTTACTCTATGGTGAATGAAGGTTTTTATTGTATTGCAAAAGGCTTAAGATTAGGAGTGATTATCTTAATTTTTCTTTCAATTTCAGAAAGATATATACTAGATTTAAATGGTTCTTGGTCTTTTTTCTTTAAAAATATTTCATAATATTTAATTGCTCGTTTGATATCTCTCGGAAATTTTTGATTTCCTACTTCATGAATTTTTCCACTCAGATAAATTGCATCATCTAAATACTCAGATTTGGGAAATTCTATAATTATTTTTGACAGGTGGTCGAGGGCTGGTGTAAATTCATCTGACTTAAATAAAACATTTGCCAATGCCCATCTTGTTTTTGGTAACAACGGATTGAATTGAGGTTCATCATCTTTTGGTTTATCTTTAGATTTTTTATCTGAAATCATTTCCCTTGGAGCTTCTGTGATAATTTGTAAAAACAATGGTATGCTTTCTTCCCGCTCTTGTTTTGTTGTTGAAATGTTATCCAGACCTGAAGCCAGTTCAAAATATCCTTTGTATCTTGTATCTAAATCATCTATTCCATCTAATAGTGTTTTTGCTTGAGCAGTTTTTCTTTCTTTTGCAAGTAACCTTACAACTTCTAATTTAGCTAGATTTGTATTACCACCTTCAGAAGAGGTAGCTTGGTTTAAATCAACTAATGCTTTTTCAGTTTCAGATCTGTTGAGCTGGTACATACCACGAGGATAGAGTCCTAAGTGAGGATCTTCTGCTTTTTCCGCTTTCTTTTTTTTTGGAGTAGTTGTACTACCTGTATCAAGCTGGTTTGGTAATGAGGAAGCTTTTGATGGTTGTATTACTTCGATTTCTATTTCTTTTTCTACTTTGTTTATCAAGTTTTCACTTGGAAAGGGTAGGGTAATTTGTTTATCTGATTCTGAAAATAGGTTTTCTTGGTTAAGAAAAATTAGAATAAAAACAATGATTGTTAGTATGAAGTTCCTGTTATTGTGTATATTTAAATATTTATAGTAGGTAGTAATTTTATTTAACAAACTATTTATGTGTAAATTATACAAAGTTTATTCCGGAGAAACAATTCGATCTGAAGTTCTCAGTTTTTTTGGAGAAATCAATCTTTGGTTACTTCTGTCTGAGGGTATTTCATTTTTTAGAAGTGTTGGATCAAGTGAGTCAAATTTTATTTTGTTACCTTCTGGTTTTCGGTCAATTACCTGGTTGTTATAATTTGGTGTTTCTCTAAGCCGATTGCTATAAAAATCATTTGATTTTTTTGAATTACCACTCTCAAACTCATCTTTTAATGGCATGTACATTCGTTTTTCTGCGGATGGACGGTCTGTTTCTGGAGTTAAGCCTTCTGAATTGGTATATATTTCCGCAAGTGGTGCGACATCTCCATTAGATTTTATAGATTGTAACGCGCCTTCTCTCTCTAATGGTTGTGTTTTTGTATCTACTAAAGGCTGATTTCCTTCTCTGGTTTCAGACTCTCTGTTATAACCTTGGTACGATTTTTGTGGGTTGTAGTCATCTTCTGATAAAAGTTTAGAGAGATCACCAGTTGCTCTTACATCTTTACGTTTACGGTTGTAATTTCTTTCAATATCTTCTAAAAAGAGAGTTTTGGTATCTTTAGCCAGTTCCATACCTTCTTCTTTTGCAGAAGAAAATCCCTCTTGGTAACCGTTAAAAATAGAAATACCACATCCGATGACAAAAAGAAGTATTCCAATAGTTTTTAAAGTTTTAGCAATGCCTTCTGGTATGTTTTCGGCGAGATCATTTATTTTGGAAAAAACATCACCGGGTTTGATATTTATTTTTTTTAAATCTACCATATTACCATTATTATAGTCGGCAAAAAACAAATAAAATTAAGACAGAGATTTCCTAGCTTTGATATTTTTATTTGGTTACCCGGCAACCTTTTCTTTATTTTTCAGTAAAAGCAGAGATGGTTCCCTTTTTTTAATTGCTTCTTCTGTTATAATTACTTCGCTTACATCCTCTCTAGATGGGATTTGGAACATCAAATCCATCATGATATCTTCAACTATAGCCCGCAAACCCCTTGCACCAGATTCTCTCTTGATAGCTTCTTCAGAGATGGCATGAATGGCACCCTCTGTAAATTTAAGTTTAACATTTTCGATTTCCATCATTTTTGAGTATTGTTTGTAGATAGAATTTTTGGGTTCCATGAAGATTTTTTTCAGAGTATCTACATCCGCTTCTTCAAGTGATGCAAGAATTGGTAGTCTACCTATAAATTCTGGGATCAAACCATATTTCAATAGATCATCCGGTATTACGTTTTTGAGAATTTCTCCTCGTTTTTGGGGAATATTGCCCTGTACGGCGGAATTAAATCCAATTGATTTAACCCCAATCCTGGTGTTAATAATTCTATCCAAATCCACAAAGGCTCCTCCACAAATAAAAAGTATATTTCTTGTATCAATTGAAATATAATCTTGGTGGGGATGTTTTCTGCCACCTTGGGGAGGAACATTTGCAATAGTTCCTTCAATAATCTTTAATAGAGCCTGTTGAACCCCTTCACCACTCACATCCCGGGTGATAGAGGCACTGTCAGACTTTCTGGAAATTTTATCAATTTCGTCTATATATATGATTCCAAGCTCTGCTTTTTTTATGTCATTGTCTGCATTTTGGATTAGTTTAAGGATAATATTTTCTACATCTTCCCCCACATAGCCAGCTTCTGTAAGTGCTGTGGCATCAACTATTGCAAATGGAACTTTTAAAATCTTGGCAAGAGTTTGGGCCAAGAGTGTTTTACCGCTCCCAGTGGGACCAATTAGTAGAATATTTGACTTTTCTAATTCAACATCATTTTTCCCTGAATTAAAATGAATGCGTTTGTAATGGTTATAAACAGCAACCGAAAGGGCTTTCTTAGCGTGGTGTTGACCAATGACATATTGATCTAGAATTTTTTTAATTTCATCAGGTTTGGGTACCTCACCTATTACAGTAGTTTTTTCTCCACTGAAGGGTTCCTCTGCTATGATTTCTGTACAGAGAGCAATGCACTCGTCACATATATAAACACCTGGACCTGCAACCAATCTTCGAACGGTATCCTGTTCTTTTCCACAGAAGGAACAGTGTAATTTTTCCCGACTAGGTCCCCGTTTTTCTGCCATCAGACGCTCTTCCTGTCTGCAATCACGGTATCAATGATTCCATAAACCTTTGCTTCTTCCGCTGTCATGTAATAATCCCGTTCTAAATCTTTTTCTATCCCAGCTGCAGGTTTTTCTGTATGCTTTTCATAAATCTTATTCATAATACCTTTCACTTTTAAGATTTCAGCTGCCGCAATTTCAATATCACTTGCCTGACCAGTTGCGCCTCCAGTGGGTTGGTGCATCATAATTCGTGCGTGGGGGAGGGCAGATCTCTTGCCTTTCGCTCCTCCTGCCAGTAAGAGAGAGGCCATGGATGCAGCCTGCCCTATGCAGAGAGTGCGAACTTCAGGTCTTATATACTGCATGGTATCATAAATTGCTAGTCCTGCAGAGATATAACCACCTGGAGAATTAATATACAAATAAATATCCCTCTCAGGGTTTTCAGCTTCTAAGAATAAAAGTTGAGCAGTGATAACATTTGCGTAATTGTCATCAATCACATTGCCCAAAAAAATAATTCTATCTTTTAAGAGTCGACTGAAGATATCGTACTGTCTCTCTCCCCTGCTGGTTTGTTCTATAACATATGGCATTAACATAAGTGGTTCCTTATTTTACTGAAAGTATTTCTTCTGCTTTTGATACTGAGATTGATTCTATGGTTTTTTCTGCATTTTCAATTAGGTATTTAAAAACCTTATCTATCAAAATATTTTCATGAATATTTCTGACAACCTTGTTTAGGTCTACATTTTGAAGTTTTTCAGATCCAAAGTTATTTTTATACTCAGAAACTGCCTCTGTGAGTTCCTCTTGTGAGACATTTATTTTTTCAAGTGATGCAATCTTATAAATTCCTAAGATATTTTTAATATTTGAAACTGCTTTCTCTTCATAACCCTTTCTAATTTCAGAAACTTCTTTTCCCACGATCTCTGCAAATTTTTCCATGGGAACATGCCCGATTTTCAATTCATGCATGTATTCATGATAAATATGATCAATTTCTGTTTGGATCATGGAATTGGGGATCCTATATGTCGATCTTTCCGATAAAGTTTTTAGCAAAGAATCAAAGTATTTTTGGTTTAAACGATTCATTGTATTATTTTTAAGAGAATCTTTTAAATTATTTTTTAAATCCTCTAATGTTTGGAATTCTTCTCTCCATTCATTTGCAAATGCATCATCTAGTTCTGGCAGATGAACATGAAAGATTTCATTTATTTTAACATGGTATTGGAGAGATTTTCCTACTAAACTGGGATCCGGTGAAGATTCCGGATAGATAAACTCAAAATCTTTTTCAGAGCCCACTTGAAGCCCCATTAAATTTTTTTCTAATTCTATATTTATAGGATTTTTTCCAAGGTAGTGCAGGTAGTTATTTTTCTCCTGAACTGTAATCCCATCCGGACCAACTGCTTTAAAATCCATTTCTACCAAATCGGTTGCTTCAATTTTCTCATCTGCTTCTTTTGAGCTTGTTTTTGCTAATTGGAATTGGATTTCTTTGAGGTGTTCGTCGATGTCTATGTCGGTTATATCTAGAGTATGGGAATGTAAGGGTATTTTGGAATAGTCTCCTAGTTCAACCTCGGGGGCAAGCTCAAAAGAGGCTTTTGCTACAAGAGTTTCTTTTCTATTGAATGTTTCAATTTCAATCTTTGGATCTCCAAATGTTTTAAATTCCAAATTTTGTTGGAGATCATTAATAGATTCAGAAAGTAAAATATTCAAAGCATCTTGAGTGACACTCTCACCTAATACTTTTTTTACAATTGCTATTGGGGCTTTTCCAGGCCTAAACCCATCAATTTTAACTTTCTTGGAAGCCTTCTCATAGGCTTTCGTAAAAGCACTTTCAATATCATCAGGTAAATAGGTTAAGTGTAAATCTGCACTTGTTTCATTTTTTGTAACTGTGTATTCCAAAATCTTACTCCGTGAATTAACTTTTATTTATTTTTATAGAGTTTGTTAAGCAAACAAGGACTGCTTGGATGGTAGGCTTCATGTGGACACAGCGGGAAACGGGGCTTGAACCCGCGACCCCCTCCTTGGCAAGGAGGTGCTCTACCACTGAGCTATTCCCGCGTTTTTATCAATAAATCTATGAAATTTAAAGTATGATAGGTGTAAAGAAAAATATTCAAAATTATCCAATCAATACTAATCCATCAGTTTAACTAGACTGTTCCAAATATTTTCCTGCATGATTTTATGGCCCTCTATTGTGGGATGGATTCCATCTTTTTGGTTGAGGGAGGGAATTCCTGCAACATTCTCCAGTAAAAATTCTGAGAGAGAAACTCCAGTGCTTCTTGCAACTTCTGTGTATATATTTTCAAATTTTTTTCCATACTCCTTTCCCATGTTAGGGAAGGGCTTCATAGGAACTAAAAGAATCTTAGAGTTTGGATTTTTCTTTCTCACTCTTTGGATGATTTCAATTAAATTTTTTGAAATCTCAGAGGGTTGAATTCCTCTCATCATATCATTTGCACCCAATTCTAAAATAAAAATATCCACACCTTTAGATAGCACCCAATCCAATCGGGTTAATCCACCGGAAGTTGTATCACCACTTAGTCCGGCATTAATGAACTTAAATGTATAGCCTTTAGATTGTAATCTATTATAAAGTAAATTAGCATAGGAATATTCAACTCCGGGTAAACCCATTCCTGCAGTTAAACTATCCCCTAAAAATATAAGTTTTTTCATATTCTCTTGGTTGGAGGATTCTTGGGTTTCCTCTTTTAAGTCTATAATTGGTTCCTTTTTGCAGTAGATAGTGAGAGTAATTATAAAAATAATCCATATTATATTAGTTTGTTTCATAAAATCCCTTCCATCCAATCACCCAAATATTTCCTTTATCAGGATACATTAAAAAATAACCAATGAATAATGTGAAGAATAGTTCAAATAACTAAAATAAAAACCAATCTCCAATTGAGATTTAGACGCCATATTTAAGATTATAAATCCCCTAAACTAGGTAAGTTAATTGCTTTTGAAATTCTTTATTTAACTCTCAATTGAATAAAATTTTTTTAGAAATGATTTGACTGAGGTCGGTGTATTTTTAGAGTGGTCAATACGAACGGTGGCATATTAGAGGTCACCGCGGGTTTGGTTTTTTGGGGACTTAGTTTTCTTAAAACCGGATCGATGAGAGATCATTT
>CAMCZP010000037.1 GCA_945887855.1 Leptospira interrogans serovar Manilae
TATATGACTAACACTGAAAAGATCGAATATATCCTAAAAGAACTGATTGAAAAAGAAAATCTATCAGCCATCAGTGATTTCTTTACCCCCAATTATTTAGTGCATACTTCCAAGAAAGATTATAGGGGTCATACATGTATAAAAAAATGGGTAAAAGAACTTAATAATTTTTTATATGATTTGAGAGTTGTTAAAATTGAATTCTTAAACCAAAATGATAGTAATGTCACCTGGAAAAGAAGTATCAGAGGAAAGATTAAACCCGGTAAAAATAAAAATCTTAAAGAAGGAAAGGTCCTAAAATGGACTGAGATGATAGTCTCTACTTTTGAGAATGGCAAAATTTCTGAAGAATGGACAGTATCAGAATTCCATGGAGAGTTATTTAAAAATTTTTAATACCAAAAATCCCTTTTTATAAGGATCCCTGCACTAAAACCAAGGTCACCCCGCATATACTCTTCAAAGGAGAATTTATATGCCAATACTAAATCACACAGAGATCATTTGTATCATTGATAGGTCTGGTTCTATGGAACCTGTCACTCTTGAATCCATAGAGGGATTCAATGGTTTTATTGAGGAACAAAAAAAAGAAGAAGGGACTGCTTCTGTATCACTTTTTCTTTTTAATAGCTATCTAAAATCCATCTATGAAAGTACTCCTATCCAATCAGCTCCCAACTTAAGTGAAAGGAACTACAGACCTGAAGGAGGCACTGCCCTCTTAGATGCCATAGGGACTGTCATAGATTCAACGGGAGTGCGTCTATCCAACACACCTGAACATCTGCGTCCAGAGAGAGTGGTTGTCTGTATTTTAACCGATGGAATGGAAAATCAGAGTAGAATTTATTCCAGAGAAGAAATCCTAAAAAAAATCACACACCAAACTGTGAACTACAACTGGATCTTTGTATTTTTGGGAGCCAACCAAGACTCTTTCCAGGAAGCAGAGAAGATGGGTATCTCTCGAGACTATACATCGGGATATACTTCTAGCAAGGTTGGAACCACTTCTGGGTATAAAAAATTTAGCAAAATGACAACTAGTGCTAGAAAAGGAGAAAAATTTATTGACGAAGATGAGTAAACTTATACTCAGATTTCTGATTAGAAGTCTGGGTTGTACTCTATTTAATTTATAAGAAAAAGGAGTAGTACGGAAATTCCTAATAAGAGATCTATACCCATAATAGATACTAAAATGGTTTCGCAGCTATTTCCATGGGATATTACAAAAATTGGCTCGTCTAATTTGGAATAGTATGTAGCATCTAAACGTGTCAGTCGCTTAGGGAGGACACCTTCGCCATACACCTGATTGTATGTTAAATTTTTAAAATCAGGTGGAATGGCGCTAATTTCAATGTTTTGTTGGATTTCTCCTGTGCTTAAATCTAGTATGTCTGCATTTGTATAGCCCTGATCGTCTTCTCCTACCTCTCCTATGTCTGTATATATAGTATATATTTTATTTTTATATAAAATATTATTCTGTACAATCTCACCCTCTTTAAATTTACCACAAAATGAAGATAAGAAAGATGTATTTTTTTTGAATTTAGTTACGTAAGGCTTAGAATCTTTTGAATTTTTTAGCAGAGCAAACCCCTTTCCTATTTCCTTAGCTTCTAGAAAAGTATGGATTCCAAAAAATTGTAGTCCTTTTTCAAACATTGTAAATTTTCCTATATATAAAAGTAGAAATAGAATTAGAGATCCCATACCAAAAAAACTAAAACTTATCAAAATTAATTTTTTATACTTACTGATTTGTAATTTATAATTCATTTACTTCTAGATAGTTCTTGTTCAACTTGAAGAATATCTTCTGGAATATCCACACTTAAGCCAGCTTTTTTTGTGACATACACACCTATCGTAAGCCCTGCTTCTAGTGCTCTCAATTGTTCCAACGATTCAGAAGCTTCTAACTCACTTTCCGGGAGGGAATTATAATTAAGTAATACATTTTTTTCATAGCAATAGATTCCAAGGTGCTTATAGACTGTGACCTGTTTTTTAAATAAGGAGGGAATTAGAGATCTCGAAAAGTAAAGGGCTTTTTTTTGTGATGAAATTACAACCTTCACTCGATTTGGATCTGTTTTCTCAGCCTCTTCTATAATGGGACAAGCTGCTGTTGTGATTTCCCAATCCCTATGTTCTAATTTTAATCGTACTACACCATCTATCAATTCGGGATCAATTCCCGGTTCATCCCCTTGGATGTTCACCACAATCATTTCTTCAGAATAGGTAGTGACCACTTCAATCAAACGATCTGTCCCGGTAGGGTGGTCACTCGAAGTCATGGCTACAAGTCCTCCAAATGATTTCACTGTATCGGCAATTCTTGAATCGTCTGTTGCTACCAGGACTTGCTGGAGGAGTTTGGAATGGGAGGCATTTTCATACGTCCATTGGATCATGGGCTTTCCGGCTATCATTGCCAGTGGTTTTCCAGGAAACCGGGTACTGCCATAGCGTGCGGGTATGATCCCCAATATCTTCATAAAGGATCACATTTTAGGAGAGCAAAAATCATGTAAAAGAATAATTCTTTCTTCTTGGTAGAAATAAAAAAAATCCCCTTTCGGGGATTTTGTGGTAGGAGGAGGTTTTAGGTTTCTAAACTACTAGTTTACGATAAACTCTCGAAAGTATACTTCCTTAACTTTTCCATTTGTAAGAATATGATTGATATGAGCTTTGATTTCTTCTCGAAGATCCAACTGATCTGCAATGGTTTTCAATTCTTCTTTATTCTTCTTGGAAATGATTAAGTTGATAATATTTTGCATCTGGGGTAGTCTCTCTGCCAATTCTGCAGTTAGAGCAGGCTGACCTTTCTCCACTCCAAACGAAAGCTTTAACTTGATAAAGTGAGCTTCCCCAACATCCGCTGTGTTGATACGAAATTCATCCTGAAAGTTAAACACATCCAAGGGTGGAGGTGCTTTTACAAGTGCAATGTTTTTTTGCTGTTTATAAACACTAGTAGCCGCCTTTTGCGCCACAAATGTGGATACAACTGCTACTATAATAATACCAAGAATACCTGCTGCAACATAGATAAGGTATTTTATTATCGGTGAGGCTTTTTTCGGCTCCTCCGCCGCTTTACCTTCTTCGTCTTGTTCTTCTACTTTTTCTGCTGCGTCACCCATCTTTTCCTCCTAATGATTATTCCTCACCTTCTACAGAAGTTTCTGTATTGGGCAATTTAGATTCTGGAAGCTTGTATCCACTCTGATGAGCAGATCGCTTCATGCTTTTTTCTGATACAACTACAAGATCAATTCTTCTATTGAATGCTCGGGATTCCGGACTTCCTTCCATTTCAATTGCAAGCGGTCTGGAAGAACCATAGCTCACAGCTTGGAGCATACTGGGCTCCATTTTCCCTGCATTGATTAAAAAAACAGTGGCATTGACCGCTCTAGCTGCAGCCAGGTCCCAATTGTTTATATATTCCCGTTCTTCCTTTCCAATGTTAGAACCAGGTAGTACAGCCTGGTCATCACTATGACCTTCTACCTTTACAAATCGGTCAAGTTCTCTAAGAAACCCACCTGCTTTTTTTAAAGTGTCTCGAATGGGTGGCAGAAGCATTGCCGAGGCGGGATTGAAATAGTCAGCTCCTACAAGGGAGATCACAAGACCCCTTTCATCTTCGGAGACCCGAACCTTTCCCTGTTGGATTTCCGTTTTAAATACCTGGGTGGCATCTTTTTTGGCTTTGGAAATTCTTTTACCTTTTGTGGGCGAGGGAAGACTTTCAATGTTCATTCCCATTTGTTCCAGGGAACCTTTAGAAAGCGTGTTACCACCATCAAAAAACCCTGTAGAAGACTTAAATACGGATAAGATAATTTGCATCTCCTGCTGGTTTGTTTTACCTGTGGAATACAGGAGTACGAAAAAGCACATGAGCAGAGTCACCATGTCCCCGTAGGTAAGCATGTACTCGGGAACTTTCTGAACGCAATCGGGACACTTTTGTTTTGCCATTTTGGTTTCCTACTCTTTTGCGTCTTCTTTGAGAGCTGCTCTTTCCAGGGGTGAAAGATAACTGGATAGCTTTTCTTTTACAATACGGGGGTTATCTCCCGACTGGATGGAAAGGGTTCCTTCGATCATAACCTGCTGCATTGCCAATTCATCCTCGCTACGTCGTGTGAGTTTTTTTACGAAGGGAATCGCAAACATGTTTGCCAGGAGTGATCCGTACAGAGTTGTAATCAACGCCGCCGCCATACCCGATCCGATCGCCGAGGAGTCCCCACTACCGAGGTTCTGGAGCATCGCCACGAGTCCGATCAAAGTTCCCAACATCCCGAACCCAGGAGCAAGAGAACCGAGAGCATCCCACCATCCAATCCCTATCTTGTGACGTCCACCCATGTTCCCCATCTCTGTTTCCATAATATTACGAACCAATTCTGGATCAGTTCCATCCACCACCAACTGGATGCCTTTCTTTAAAAATTCAAACGGAAGCTCATTTACATCATCTTCCAGTGCTAAAAGACCTTCTCTACGGGCTTTCTCTGAGAAGGAAACAAGTGTGGTGATAAGACCCTGCATATCAAACTTATCTGGAAAAAACACTTTTCTGGATACTTTTCCCATTCCTAAGGTTGTTTCCCATGGGTTTGCAATAATAGTCCCTGCAACCCCTCCCCCCACTGTAATCAGCAGAGATGGAACGTCAAATAAACTACCGAGACCTACCCCGGCGGTGATAACCCCTAAACCGAGTACCCCGAAGCCTAAGCCCAAACCAATAAGTGTTGAAATATCCATTTACTATTCTCCCTCTTTCCAATACCCGTTCCAAGCAGAAGCAAATATCTGCCTGTGGTAGTCCACAATCTTGTCCCTGACTTCTACTGCGGTCTCTTTGACGATCAATTTCTTCTCATTCATAAGAGTAATTACCGTATCAGGGGTAGATTCTACAACTTCGATCTGGTTCGCATTTATCATAAATTCTGAATTATTAAGCCGGTGAACAATAATCAAAGTACAATCCTATGAGAATACGGGATTCCCTCATAACCTATCGACGGACTTTTGAATTTCATTTATGAATTTTTCTTCTGTAAAACGATCTACCGACTCCTGAAACTCTTTTCTTTTGTAGGCAATGCTCTCTGCTCTCAAAACCGCATCATTTAAACTTTCTGGAGTTTGTTCGGAGAAAAAAACGCCCGTCTTACCATCTACCACAGTTTCCAATGCCCCACCCTGCCCATATGCAATCACAGGTGTACAATACCCTTGAGCCTCCACAGGAGTGATCCCAAAGTCTTCTAACCCCGGAAAGAGAAATCCCTTTGCCTTCAAATAATACTTTTTTATGTCCCCTCGAGACAATCCACCCAAAAATTCAATTTGAGGAGGTACATTTTTTAGTAATTTTTTCTCATCCTGACCACTCCCAATGATGAGAAGCCGCTTCTTTGATTTACGAAAGGCTTCTATGGCAATGTCTATCCGCTTGTAGGGTGCAAATGCAGAGACTATGAGATAGTAATCATCCTTAGGGGAATCCTCCACCGTAAATCCCTCGGGTAAACAGGGAGGGAAGATAACAGAAGCTTCCCGTCTATAGTATTTTTGGATGCGTTTTGCAATGAATGCTGAGTTGCATGTAAATTGGTCCACTCTAGCACTCGATACAACATCCCATGTACGAAGGTAGTTAGAGATAAGCTGGATCATAAAAAACTTTAATCCACTTCTATTTGGAAAATAATCGTAGTACAAGTCCCAAACGTATCTCATAGGGGAATGAACATAGGTGAGATGCTTGCAATTGGGATGGGGTATCACACCTTTTGCAACACAATGGGATGAGGAAATGATAAGATCAAAGCCTTTGAAATCTAAAGATTCAATTGCAGTGGGAAAGAGAGGGAGATACGACCTATACTTGGTTTCCTTAAAGGGAAGTCTGTCTGTAAAAGCAGTGTGTATTTTTCTGGATTCAATCCTTTCGTTGAGCTTGCCTTTGTTGTATATCAGAGTGAAGAGTTCTGCTTCTGGATATAGTTTTAGTAGGGAATCAAGAACCATCTCTCCTCCCCGCATGCCCGTCAGCCAGTCATGAACAATGGCAACTTTCATGTACTACTTATGAAACTGTATATAACTAAGAAACAACACGATTGATCCCATTCAATGCAGCCACTCTATAGGCTTCCGCCATAGTAGGATAATTAAATGTGGTGTTTATAAAATACTTTAGATTGTTTGCCTCTCCCTTTTGGCTCATGATAGCCTGACCAATGTGGACAATTTCAGATGCTTCACTTCCAAAGCAATGAATACCCAAAATTTCTAAGGTCTCTCTGTGAAAAAGTAATTTTAACATTCCTGTAGTACGCCCGGTGATCTGGGCACGGGCTAAACTTCTAAACATAGAGTGTCCCACTTCATAAGGTACCTTTTCTTCGGTGAGTTCGCGCTCTGTTTTACCAATAGAACTAATCTCAGGACTGGTATAAATTCCTGTGGGGATGTCATGAACCAAACGATTTTCACATTCTCCCGTCACCAGATGAGTAGCTGCAAAACGCCCCTGGTCATACGCTGCACTTGCAAGACTGGGCGAACCAATGATGTCCCCCACAGCATAGATGTGCGGAAGGGATGTTTGGTAGTATTCATTGATTTCTAGCTGCCCCCTGGAATTTAGCTTGAGGTTTATTTTTTCAAGACCCATCCCCCCTGAGTTTCCTGTCCTACCATTTGCAAATAAGAGTAAATCTGTTTTTAAGATTTTTCCTGAGTTGAGATGTAGTACTACACCGTCCTCTGTGCCTTCTACTTTGCTATATGTTTCGTTGTGACGAATTAAGATTCCCTGTTCCCGTAAATGGTAGGCGAGTGCATCGATGATCTCGTCATCTAAAAAGGATAAGAGTTTGTCCCGTGTGTTTACCAGATTTACTTTAATACCGAGATTTCTAAAGATAGAGGCATATTCACACCCAATCACACCTGCACCATAGACTGTGATAGATTGTGGAGTTTTTTTTAAGTTGAGAATTGTATCACTATCCAGAATATGTGGGTGAGTAAAATCTATATCGGAGGGTCTATAGGGACGGGAACCTGTAGCAATCACAAACTGTGAAGCAGTGTATTCTCCATCTAGATTGCCCTTTTCATCAAATACATGAATTGTATGTGGGTCTATAAAATCTGCATGTCCCTGGATGATGTCAATTCCACATCTTTCATAAAAACCCTGACGCATTTTAACCTGTTTATTGATAACACTGTCAGCAGCTTTCAAAAGATCTGAAAATTTAATATTTACCTGAAATCTTTCAAAGAGAGGGTTGGATTTAAAATCAACATATTGTTGCACAGCCTGACGTAGTGACTTACTGGGAATGGTTCCCCAACGAGTGCAATTCCCACCGACACGCTCACTCTTATCAATCACGGCTACCTGCTTGCCTGCTTTAGCTGCCCCTATCGAAGAGCCTTCCCCTCCGGGACCCGTTCCAATTACAATTACATCGTACTTTCTAGATTCCATCTGCCTGTGAGCCTTCCCTATTTTGAAGGATTTTTACTATACTTTTAAGGATTGTATATGTATGTCTATTTCAATTCAGAGATTGGTATAGTTTTCAAGGTGAATCTCAGCTCACATATTTAGAAATATCTATAGAATCTCTCTGGTATGGTTGCAAAAACTTTTCTGCATACTCGCTATAGATTCCCGATGTAAGAAAAATTTCAAAGAGATCCCCATCGATATGATTTTCCTTTTTTAGTTTATCCATGATTTGGATTGCTTCTGAGATTGTTTTTCCTTTTGTATAGGGGCCATCTACTGAAGTTAGGGATTCAAAAATATCTGCTATGCCCATTATTCTTGCCATCACACTCAGGTCTTGTTTGGAGAGCTTTTTTGGAAATCCAGAACCATCCATTTTCTCATGATGCCCCCCTGCAATTTCAGGAATATTTTTAAGAGTCTTCGGGAAAGGAAGTGTCTCCAACATCCGTATGGTAGATATCATGTGTGAATTTATGATGTACTTTTCTTCTTCATTCCATACACCCTTCTCAATGGATAGATTATAGATTTCACCACGATTGAATTTGTATCTGGGGACCCTTACTTTAAATCCCCAAGGATTGTCTTGGGGGATCATGTCTGACTCATCCCGCTCTATATAATGCTCGGTTCTATCTGAAAGTAGGCTCTCTGTAGATAGATTCCCTTTTTTTCTCTTTGCTTTTTTAGTTTTTTCTTCTATAGAGAGACCAATTGTATCATCCAATGTCTTCTCCCATGTTCTCAAACCAATCTTTCTAATTTTTTCTATATCATCGTATGACAAAACTTTGTCACCAGTATTACAATTTGCAATGAACTCAAATTCTTCATCCAATATTTGAAGATCTTTTTCTAGTTCTTTATCAAGGTTTTCTTTAGAAATACCAGTTGTGAGTTTTTTATAATAAGATATTATATAATCTCTTTTAATAACTTCAAATCTTATTCTAACTTCGTTTAATCTGTCATAAATTGTTTCTAACTTTGTAGCTTTTTCTACAACAAATTGAGGTGTAACAATTTTTCCGCAATCATGTAACCATGATCCAATATGCAGAGATTCTTTTTCATCTGCATTGAGTGAGAAGTCTGAAAATACTCCTCCTTCTTGGTCTGCAGTGGCATTTGCAAGCATCATTGCAATCTCAGGAACTCTTGAACAATGGCCATTTTGGTAGGAATATTTAGCATCTATAGAAGAAGCAATCATTCGGATGAAGGAATCAAATAGTTTCTTTTGTGCTTCAATTAGTCTATGATTTTCTATTGCAACAGAAGATGTTCCAGAAAGGTTTTCCACAAATGATAAAAGTCCTTTATTTTTAGAACTATCCCTGGCTTCAAATAAACAGAGGTACCCAATCAAATATCTATCCTGATTTTTAAGTGGGACTCCTATTAAATAGGAAAGCTCAGATTCTCTCTCCGTTCCAAAAAAATTAAGTTCATTAGAAAAAGCTGTACTCGGAATTCGTACTACAGTTGTTTTATCTTCCTTTACTATTTTCATCAATGGAAATGATTCTGACTCTTTTTCTAATGATACATTCGGTGCTTCATCCAAAGGAATTGCCGAGCCATCATTTAAATAAATAGCGCCAGGATAAAGATATTTTTCATCATCAGATAATATATAAAGTACTCCTGCATTTGTTTTGGAAGCAGTTGCAGTTTCCCAAAGGATGTGGTACATTAATTTACTAAAATCTTTTTCACCTGTTAGTATAGAGGAGATCTCTAAAAATTTTTGAATTGTAGATTTCATTATATCTACAGTATCACTCAACTCGTTCAATTCCTTAATCTGAGATCCTTTAGGGCTATTTCCAGAAAATTCAAAGTTACGTATTGCATTTGTATATTTAATTAAATAGTTCATGGATTGTGCGATTGCACGCGACACAAAATATATAATTGGAAGAGTAAATAAAATTAAGCCTAAAGTGATAAGTATGTTATTATTCAAACTTGATTTTGCTTCTTGCAGCAACTCATCTTCTGGAGATGCTATGATTAAATAGTTTGGCTCTTCTCCCTTGACCGGAATAGAAGATGTGTAGACCATCCATGTATTACCAGCTTCTTCTATGATAAAGTTACTTTTGAACTTATTTTGCTCAAAAACCGTTCCTATATTTTTTAGAACTGGGTCACCTAATTCATTTAAATGAGCTAAATTTAATTTTCCGGTATCAGATCCTTTTAATATTAATTTCTCTGGATCGAGATATCCAATTGCGTTTTTATCTGAGTCTATCAAAACAATTTGTGTGGAAGGAGTTAGTTTTTGAGAAATTAAAGAATCACTGATAGTTTTAAGTGTTACATCCGCCCCAATAACTGAATTTTTTTTACTTTTAATTGCAAATGTCTTACCCACTTCCCCTGTCGTAAAAAATATATATGGATCTGTTCGTATAGAAGTATCTTTACTGACAGCTGTAGTATACCAGTCCCTGGTGCGGGGATCATAATCATAATCTTCAGGTACTAATGTTGAAATTTCAATTAACTCTTCGTTATAAAAATAAAATAATATTTTACTATCTTTACTAGGATTTGTTTCAATTGTTTGAACTAAATATTTGCTACCTTCTGGAATTGGAAAGCTAGGCTTGTAGGTTGGGCTAATCAATCTCAACAAGAAAAAGGATCCATCCTCATAACCTATATACACCGCAGACATAGCTGTACCTGTTTCGAGTCCTGACCGAAGATAGGGTAAATATGAAAGTCTCTCTTGGGTTGTCTTTGCTTCTGTAATGGGATGGAACGATAAAGTATTTACAAATCCCTCAACCGGATCATAGACTTTGAGTAATTCTAGAACTGTACTGTTTCCAGAACGCTTGATCACATCGGAAGTAGATGCAAGCAAGATCTGTTTTGAGCCTAAATAATTAAACCAACCAATTAGACTCCCCGTTATTAGTAATACAATTGTAAAGCTAATGGAAATGGCTGCTGCGAGTGGAAGTTTTTTCTTGTCTAAATTCATCTCATCTCTCTATTATATCATTTTTGTTTATTTAAAGATTCAATTACGTATAGGTAATATTTCTGAATCTTTAGATCAGGTGGATTTATTTTATCTGATAGTTTTTTAAAATACTCAGTAATTTTATTTTTAACTAGAGGGGTACTAATATCTTTTTTACTAAAAATATATAGTTTTGGTTCATTTTTAGGAATCTTATCAGCAGGTATTTTTAATATTTTACACTCTTCAAAAACTCCATTCTCTATATTTGTTATGATTTTATCATCTGATTGGTTTAAATATAATTTAGAAGCTTTTAATTTTATGGATTTTATATTATCTGTTAAAACTTTTCTCAAACGTTTGTGTGTATAAATTCGATCTTTAATATTTGAATAGCTAGTGGGGAAAAGAATGGATTCTACACTTTTATAATATGGATCAATTGATCCGCTCTGTCTCCGTGGAGTCCATTTCTCAGAAGGATCTTCTTCCTCAATGGATGACTCTCCTTTATTTTTTCGATAGTATTTTCCTAGAGCATAACCCGCTCCAACACTTATGGGAATTGTAAGTAATCCTATAAAAATTGATTTAGAAATCTGATACACTGAAAAGAGAAATAAAAATATAAAAATTCCAGAGAGGTATGCAACTCTTGAATTAAAATTTGCTCGTTTCTCTTCTAATAACTTTTCTTGGCGAAGTTTTTCATTAAAGTCTGCAATACTTTTTTGAATTTTTGTAAGCTCTTTGGGAGGAATCCCTTCATCTAATTTAGCACTTAAGATTCCAGATTGGAGATGTTCTTCAATTAGTTTGCAATACTTGTACTGCTTTGCCCCGGTTGCTCCTGTATTTTTTAATTCACAGTGATGATTTAAAACTGCTGAAAAGTACATTGGATCTACAACTTGATAAACTCTATTTCCTTCCTGTGATTCATCAATAAAGCCAAGGCTACTATTGATATAGTTCACAATCATCTTTTCTAATTCTTTGGCAAGACTCTCATTTTCTAAAGCTTCTAATTCATTGAGCTTATTTAATCGAACAACTTGCAGTATTTTTTTCGTTTTAGAGCCATCTGCTATTCTCTGAGCGAAATTTTGAAGAGAAGTTTTTAAAAACTTCTCTCTTGCTTCCACTCTCAGTTTGGTGATGCTCTTTACTATTGTAGATAGTATCTTTCCTCCCTCTTTAAAGTTAAAAATTAGAGGCTTGGATTCATCAGGTAACGTATTATCAATTGGAAATTTTTCTATGATATTTAAAATTGTGAGAATTCTATCTTTCTCTAACTCAGGAGTATTTTCAATGGAATCGCTGAATCTGGACTTATAATCAGCAATGAGAGCATCTATATTCATTAGCTTCAATTCTTGAGCTATTTTTTGAACTGCTTTAATTACAATTAAATGTAGACTGGTGAGGATTTTCTGAAAATGCTTGAAAATCTCTGGTGAATCTGTAAGTTTTCCTGTTTTGTCCAAAGCAAATTCAGTATTTAAGATATGATATTCAGGTGATACCTGAATGAGCTTTCCACTTGCCACTCCATACTTTATTGCATCATCATAAAAGTCTTTTATGGGTAAGGGATCATATAGCGTAAAAACATCCCTAAAAAGTAGGGATAACTCATTCTCAAATGAAATTGCAGTAGGATTGTATGTCAAAATTCCCGATTCCTGATCAGGGAACAATAACAAGTCTTTTAGATCTTCCACTTCATCTTCAAACATAAGTCTAGGGATTTGTTTAGCAAAGATCTTGTCTAAAATAGCATGATTGAAAGTGGTACAAATTTCCCGAAATGGTTTAATACTTATTGATTTCCCTGTTTGAGGAGAAATTAAAGCAATGTTTATTTGGATGCGATCGAATGCCTCAGTCAGAATTGGATAAACGTACCCCAACTTGCTAGTGCCCCCTCCCTCGATATCTAAGAGATGGCTCAAAGCATGATTGATATTTTTTGTACTTTTGGATTCTCTTGAAAGAGATGACTTTTCGATTTCTCCTTCAATTTGGCTGATATATAGGTAGTGGAGGGGGTGCTCTTCTTTGCTATAGTTAGATTCTATAGATAAGTGACGATTTGCAATGCTTGCAAGCAGGTATTGCAATGTGTCACTGTAAGACGAAGCTAAAGCAGGATCTGAATAAATCTGATGGGGTGAGTTGTTCTCTACAGATCGTTCACCCGGCTTTGCTTTAGAGGAAACTGCCACAAAAATTACCCATTAGTTTATTTATCGGCTTCTCCCCTCCCCCAATAAAATGAATGCCCCTGTTTATGACTCATGTTTTGATGAATAAATTGTCAAATCTGAGTGTTTAGTCACCCTACCTCTTCATGCTAAAGGTGAATGATATGACAGGAAGACTGCCAAACCCCTTCAATTACCCCTCTCCTCTATAAATGGAATCGCCATCATGTATCCTAGTTTGGAATATTTCAAATCTCTGAAACCTGGTAATCCAAGAATTAATTTATTTTTAAACTGGTTCTTAAACGTTCCTAATAGCCTATCCCAAATTGACAGATTAAATCCATAGTTTGAATTGTACTCATTCACCTGGATAGAGTGATGAATTCTATGCATCGAGGGAGTGACGAGTATAACTTTTAAAAAGGCATCTATCTTTTCAGGAATATAGATATTGCTGTGATTGAACATAGCCATTCCATTTAATATCACCTCAAATAAAAGAACTGAAATAGGAGAAACACCAAATAAGAAAATAGCAGCAAATTTAATTCCCATAGAAATAAAAATTTCAATTGGATGAAATCTTGTTCCGCTGGTTACATCTAACTCCAAATCAGCATGGTGCATTCTATGTAACTTCCAGAGTCCAGGAATTGCATGGAACATCACATGTTGTAAATAAATTACAAAATCTAGAATAATTACTCCCAAAATGATTGAATATAGGTGCGGAGTTGAGTAGATTTGTAAAACACCCCATTTCATTTCTACAACATAATCTGAAAACAATATCGCAGACATTGGAAACAATAAACGTACTAATATAGTATTTATAATTACTAAGGAAATATTAGAAAACCATCTTTTAGATCTAGGGATACCTGAACTATGATCCGGTTTCAGAAATTCCCATGTGCTTAAACCTAGAAATAAGCTTACAAATATACCCAGTCGTACAGTACTACTCTCATTGATTAACCAATTTTCCATACCAAACCTCCCTCTTATTCAATTGATGTTTTATAATTTTTTTTATAATTTGTTGTGCCATATTTTAATCCTAACAATAGGATAGGAAAGAGATGAAATAATAGATCAAATATATCTAAGGGCTTTGTCAATTCTCCCCGTAGTAACATTTGAGACTTCTCTATAGTGTGTGGAATTGGAAAAAAAGGTGCTAGTCCCATAAGTATCGCAGCTATAATTAAGGATGAATATGGAATTTTTTGTAAGAATTCTTTTAGTTTGTTTCCCATACTACCATTATTTTATAGTGGTTTAAATTATGCAAGGAACTATTATACCATAGGGGGTATATTATACTATTTTGGATACAAGTTGAAAGTATCCAAAATAGTTGGACTTCTCTTATGAAATTGCAATTGAAGCTCCAAAATTAGCAAGATATTCCAAGTAATACCTCTCAATATCCTCAGTTTTTAAGGAGGTAAAATGAGTATCAGATTTATCTTTTAAGTACATTTGGAATTCTTCCATTTGCTTTGGAGTAAACGAGATATTTTTCTTACCTAAAAGCTCGGTGAATGCAGCTTTTCCAGATTGGCTTGTAAATTGGATCTGGTGTCCCTGAGTTCTTCCCACCAATTCAGGAGAAAATGCACCATATAAATTTTTGGTTTCATTTTTAGTTTTCACAACTCCATCCTGGTGAATTCCACTCCTGTGTGAAAAAATATCCTCTCCAATGATTGGGGCTTTTTCATGAATTGGAATAGAGGTCATCATAGAAATAAATTGAGCAGTTTCATAGAATTTATCCATTCTTAGGTCTATCTCTTCACCGCAATTCTTCAATGCACATGCTACTTCATAGATATTTGTATTACCTGCTCTCTCACCAAGACCATTCAATGTTACCTCCAACTGGGTGGCTCCTGCATAATAACTTTCCACAGTAGTAGCGGTTGCCATTCCTAAGTCATTGTGGGTATGAACACTAACTTTTGTATCTCGCGGTAGGGTATCTACAACCCTTTGGACCATAGCAACAAACCGCATGGGGCGGGTTCGTTCCACTGTATTTGGCAAATTTATTATGTTTGCACCTTCCGCCAAAACAGATTGAAATAAATCTATTGCAAATTCTATATTTTCTTCGCTATCTCCAAAATGTTCGCCTGAAAATTGGATTTCAGAGACACCTTTGCTAATCTTTCTAGCATATCTTACTGCATTTACTGCCATCTCTTTAGCTTTTTGAAAATCAACTTGTAGCACTTTTTCTAAAGCGTATCTACTGACTGGATAGACAATATGTAGTCTGGATTTGTTAGCATATTTTATAGATTCAAAGGATAGTTCAATTTCTCTTTCAATCGCCCTAGACAATGAGGACACAATTAAATTATCCGGAGTAATTTTGGACATTGTACTACAAGCTTCAAAATCAGTTTTGCTTGCAGATGCAAATCCTAGCTCTACCCCATCAACTCCTAATTCAATTAGGGATTTAAAAACTTGAACTTTTTGCTGAGTATTCCAAGGTTTTTTTAATGCTTGGTTTCCATCCCGTAATGTAACATCAAAAAAAAATGGTTTTCGATTTCCTGTCATGGTTTCCCCCTATGTGTGCTGCCTCTTCGTACGGGGGCTAAAAACAAAAAAGCCCACCCTCAGAAGAGAGCAGGCTTTTTTGTATGACTAAAAAACAATACTCCCTTCGCTATGTAAGCTTAAGAAGAAGGAGTAGATTGTTTTGTTTTTTGGTCATGTTTCTAGACTTATTATACCACAATTGGGTGTCAAGAGTAAAAAGAGTAAAAAATAAAAATCAGCAGAGAAATAAAAGTAAATCTATCATAAATTATTACCTTATAGGGAATCTCCGATTTAAAACATCATTTTTTACTCTAACATCTTTATTGACAATTAAAGAAAGTACTTTAGATTTTAACCAAAGGAAGAGGTGAAAATTGAGAGTGTCTAATCATTTTGCAAAAAAAACCGATACAATGCGTATATGAATCCTTTTTCTTTCTTTCAATTTTTAAATTTCGTCAGAAAAGAGGATAAAAATAGAAATAATCCTGATGATGAAGGAAGTTTTTTTATTCCCGTTACGTTATTAGTTGCATTTGCTATTGTATTGGTTTTTATTATATCTCTTTTAGTTATTATATTTATAAATATTGTTCTATTTTTTCTTGAATCCTCTACACATCCACTTCGGACTCTCTTCCCGTGAAGCTAATACCGTGTAATACGTGCAATTCCACAAATTTCTCTGATGTCTTGAGAAAAGAATCCTCTCAGAGTGAAGAGTTTACAGTTGTAAAATGTAAATCTTGTGGTTTGGTTCAAGTCAATCCACAACCAGAATTTGAAGAAGTATTAAAATACTATTCTAATGATTATTTTACCAAGAGAAGTGACAGAGGGTATGACAACTATTACTCTGACAAAATTAGAAGTGAAATAGAAAGAGTATTTCTATTAAATTTAAAAGACCTTAATTTTTTTGAATTTGAATCATCACTAAGCAATGAAAAATCCACAATTGATATAGGATGTGCGGCAGGATATTTTGTAAATTTTTTAAAAGCTAGGGGCTGGAATGCAAGTGGAATTGAGATAGCAGAAGGGCCCTCAACTTTTGGAAAAGAGACTCTTGGACTCAATATCTACCAAGAAGATTTTTTACATTGGGACACCAGTATTGAAAATACATTTGATCTCATTACTTTATGGGCAAGCATTGAGCATCTCCACAAACCCAAAGAAACACTTGAAAAAATTTATAAGCATCTAAAGCCTAATGGAAGGATGATCCTTTCCACTTGTAGATATGGTTTACAAGCAAAAGCAAAGGGTGCCTCCTGGAGATATTTGAATGTTCCAGAACATCTTTACTACTACTCTCTTCTTGGTATCATTTCACTATGTTCTAAAATAGGTTTTGGTACTATCAAACATATCACTTATGGAAGTGGTATGACAAATAAAGCTAATGCAGGAATCTTTTTCAAAGCAGCTAAGATGTTTTTAGATAGAGCTGTGAAATGGACTGACCAAGGTGATATGATGGCACTGCATTTTATAAAAAAACAAGAGGGTTGATGGAAAGAGCTAAAATCACTGCAAAGGGAAAAGTCCAAGGTGTTGGATTTAGAAATTTTATTTATATCATAGCATTTGAATCAAATTTATTGGGATATACCACAAATTTGAAAAATGGTGATGTGGAAACTGTAGTAGAAGGAGAAAAGCCAGTGATTGAATCCCTCATACAATCTATCCGAGAGGGGAATATTCTTTCTCGGGTAGATGAGGTATTGGTTGAATGGAACCCACCCAAAGGTGAATTCCATAATTTTAAAGTTAAAAGATAATTATTTACTTTTTTTCATACAATCTTTTTAGATCTGAAATGATATTTTTCTGCATTGCTTCATTTGTGCCACCACCAATTGAAAGTAATATAGAATCCCTATGCAATCGTTCTACCGGATATTCCCGACAATACCCATATCCACCCAATACCTGTATTGCATTTCGAGAAACTGTTTCAGCCATCCTAGTAGCAGCTAATTTCGCCGATGCCGCCCCCAGAGAGTTTCGTATTTCAGGGTTTACAATAGATGCCACATTGTATACCAAAGCTCTAGCTTGGTTGCAATCTACATATGACTCTGCTACCATTCTTTGAATTTGACCAAAGTCTATTAATTTTTTTGTAAATGCTTCTCTATGTCGAATGGTGTAATCACACATAATATCTATACATCTTTTGGCAATCCCAATAGATTGAGCTGCAAGTGTAACACGTTCAATCTCTAAATTTCGCATCATGTGTATTGTAGCTTCATTTTCTTTGCCAATTAAATTTTCTATTGGCACTTCCATATCTTCAAATATTAGCTGTGATGTAGGGGAAGATCTCATTCCCATTTTTTCTTCTTTTTTACCTACAGAGAATCCTTTATAATTTTTTTCTATAATAAACGCACTTATTTTTCTATTATCTTTATTGTTCAATTTAGCATATACTAAAAATATATCTCCTATACTTCCATTAGTTATATATTGTTTAGTTCCATTGAGTATATACTTATCTCCTTTTTTTACTGCAATGGTAGACATTCCCAAAACATCTGTCCCTGCACCTGGCTCTGTCATACCCATTCCAGCTATCCACTCTCCTGAGATCACTTTGGATAAATATCTACTTCTTTGCTCCTCATTGGAAGCATAGTAAAAATTATTAACAAATAAGACCTCATGCGCTAAATAGGAAAGTGTAAATGCAGGGTCATATTGAGACATCTCTTCATGTATGATAACTGCTGCTGTGGTATCAAGTCCCAATCCACCATCTTTTTCAGGGACAGTGACACCAAAAATACCTAGCTCCTTTCCCAACTTTCGGAAGAGAGGCTCATTGAATTTTTCTAATTCATCATGTTCTTTGGCTTGGTCATCAATCTCATTTTTTGCAAATTTGCTTATGTTTTCTCTCAATTCTAAATGATCTTCTGTGGGGTTGTAGAGATTGTGATTTCTATCTAAATCAATCATATTTAATCCTTAATTTATGGTATTGAGCTAAGCTGGTTATGTATAAAGCTGCAGTTTCTATTCGAAATATATTGTCACCTAAATTGTATCCTGGGCACTTGTATTCTGTAAACAAATTTATCTCTTCCTCTCTAAATCCACCTTCGGGACCTACTACAGGTATCAAAGAATAATCAGAATTTTGAGTGATATCCAAATTGGTATAGGGATGCAAATAAAAAGAGTTTGGACATTTTTCTAAATATTCTTTCAGAGAAGAGTACAAAAAAATAGCCGGAAGAGTATGCCGCCTACATTGGGAAGAAGCCGATGATACAATTTTTTGACATCTTTCTTCATTTAATTCCTTTCTATCTGACTGAAGAAAAGTGACTAAATGAAACGCGGAAACACCAATTTCTGTTCCTTTTTGCAAGATTAAATCTAATTTTTGAGATTTGGGAAGTGCAGTTGCAATTGGGAGATTTAAATCATGTATTACGTTTTTTTTAGTTTCTATTAAATTTCCTGTATCTTTTTTAAATCCCACTTCATAAAAGTAGGAAGAACCATAACCATCCCGAATTTCAATCACCTTTTCTTCTTTTTCTAATCGTAAACTTTTAAGATGTTCTATTTCTTCAGGTAATAATTTTAAAGTTGGAATCATTTGAAAATTAATTCTAAAAAATATAGGGTTTCGCTTCATAAGATTTTAAACCAAAAATAGGATGTAAAAAAAGATGCAATGATACCAATTGCTAAGAGAACGGATGCTAATTCGCCCTCAATATTCTTTTCACTTACCAACAAAGTAGATGTTATCATAGGTCCCATACTAGCTTCAAATACACTCACCTTGCCAATCAAATTTGAAATACCAAAAATTTGTATAAATAGAATATAAATAATAAGTGGTGCAAAAACTAATTTGTAAAACAATCCTAAAATAATAATTTTTCCCCTACCCTTAAGATCTGAAAAAGAAAGTTGAACTCCCACAGAAAATAATGCAAGAGGTGCAAGTGTATCTCCTAATCTTTTCAAAACATCTGGAAATGGAGGTTTGATATCTATGAGTTTCAGTAAAAGAGCAATAACAATGGAAACAAATGGAGGGAATAAAATAATTTTTTTAATACTAGCAATTACAGAAATTTCTTCATTGGATTGGTAGAGCAAAAAAGGAAATCCTAATAGACTCAATGCCAAGAATGTACCAAATTGATCTACGTAAATACCTATTCCAATTCCTTCTCTACCAAAATAATTCTCAATCAAAGGCAAACCCACAAAAGACGTATTCCCTAAACCGCATACCATAATTAAACATAATATAATTTTATTTGAATAATTTAAATTCTTACCCATCAATTTAAAAAAGGGAATGGCAAGTAAAAATATTATCCAGGAAACACAAATGGGTGCTAAAAATTCCTTATTAAATTTCATACCTGGAATATATAAAAAAATTTGTGATGGAAGGGATATATACAATATAAATGAATTTAATAGTGATACTTGAGACCTATGTATATTAGAAATTCTTTTTACAAAATAACCTCCTACAAAGGAGATTAAAAGTAATAAAAAATTACTCATTCTGTAAAGAAAAACTGTAAAAACTTTTTAGATTGGTATGGCTTTAAGTCATTGCCTAAAAATTCGCCATCTATCCATATTTCTAGATGCAAATGAATTTGCTCTTTTGTATTTTTAGCTTCTGCCAATAATCCACTATTCCCAACATACCCCAACAGCTCCCCTTTTACAATCCGTCCATCCAATTTAACATTTGGTGAAATTGAACTCAAATGATTGTATGAACTCATTACCCCATTTTTATGATCTATCCAAATTTGTCTTCCACCAAAATCTTTATCTACATAAGTTACGGGGTGCGTTTGGTTGTACTGTGTTATATCTGAATGGTCTGCTAATGTCATAGGAGAATAATCGTGGTCAACTCTCACTATTTCCCCTGATTTTATAGCATACACTGGAGTGGTCATTTTAACTTTTTGCTCTACCTGATCTATTCCATAATGATAATTAATATCTAATCCTTTATGTATTCCATTCCTATACTTTCTTGGAGCTCCGGGAAGAGAATAGTCATCATCTGGAATGATAGCATTTGAGATAGGCAATGCATACCCTGTTAATCTTTCAGGGATAGAAGTTAAACTAGCATCATTTAATAAAAGAGATAGATTTTTAACTATTAAATTATAGCCATCCTGTTTCAAAAAATTTATTTTTAATGTTGAAGCATCTATATTTGGAAACTCTATTATCCCTTTCAAGGCTGGATTATAAGCAATTTGTATAGTTTTCCATTCATCTCTGTTTAGCACCTGTACCTGTATTTCGGTTACTGTAGCGGTAGTTGAAGAGAACTCCCATTGTAGGCTATTCATTAATCTTTTACTATAAAAATCTATGATTACACTTTCCTCTACTCCATCTCTAGAAGAAATCCATTGAGTATTACGATTACTATCAAATAAATTATGACCACAATCTATCTGATTTATACAACTAGAAACAGTGTACTTAAATGGAATTGGCAAGAGCCTTCCAAAGTTAATTTCTTCTGATAATGATAAATAATTATTTTTATTATTAAAAGGCTTTAGTTCTGCAAACAATGCATAAAAGAAAAGTGAGAATAGAATAAAAAACAATACCACTCTTTTAGTATTTTTTATTATAAAAGAATGGTTCATTTTATTACACTATAAGTTTTTTTCAATCACCAATTACACGCAGTCGGTGAACTCCAAATTGTGAAAACTCTTCTGAGTACTTTATAAGATGCTCTTCTTCAAGCCCCATGCGTGCTAGCGGATCCATTTCTTCTATAACTTTTTCGCCATGCTTTTCTAGTAAATCCCTTCTGGCAAGTCTGTGTGTCAGCTCTTCCCAAAAGGAAGTATCTTCAAACAAATCTATGACTGGCATTATCTCATCTTCAAAATCTTGAGTGGGAAAGTAGAGGTTGGTATCTTTGTCAAAAAAGACTTCTTCTCCATCTGCCACACCAAATTCACTATGTTTGCTCATAACATATTGCTCTAATGGTTCGAAATCTACTTCTACATCTTCTTCAGAATCAATCACTGCGGACGAGACCCAAGATGCAACTGAAAGTGCCTTTAATAGGGAAAGATATTGGTCTTTAGTTAAATCTAATTTCATAATTAAAACCTTGAACCTGCTTCTTCTATACCTTTTTTAAAAGCTTCATAATCTTCGGGAGCAAGTGTAATACCTTTTTGGGTAGGCTTGAGTTCACCTTCCTTATCCGTGTACCAAATTCTTATATTTAAAAGTTTTTTACCTTTATACTCACTTATCATAACACGCAAACATTCCCCTTTAGCTCTCTCTAATCTTAAAACTTCTTCTTCCATTAGTATGTCTCCACATATAGTTGTTTTTTATTTTCTAAATCTTTTTCAAATTCTTCATGGGATAAGGTACTACCAAGAATTGTTTTTAAAGCCTCTATAACACCCTTTTCCATACCTTTAGGCCCTCCACATATATACATTTTAGCACCCTTAGAAAAAGAGTCCTTAATTATATCTTTTAAACCTAATACTCTATGATGAATGTAAAGTTTACCACCATCCATTGGATTATTTTCTTCACGACTGATTGCTGTGATAAAATGAAAGTTATTATATTTTTTTTCTAATTCTAAAAATTCAGACCGTAGTACAATTTCATCCGAGTAAGGAGCACCATAGATCAAATATATATTTCCCGTAAAGTTGATCAATTTATGCTCTAACAATTCAATTGTCATACCATAAAATGGTGCAATACCAGTCCCTGTAGCACAAAGGAAGATATCACCTGCAAAATCTTCAGATGGAAGTAAAAAATTCTTTCCAGAAGGACCGGTAACCTGAACTTCTTCACCCTCTTTTAAATCACACATAAAGTTGGAAGCTACACCTTTATGCAATACATTTCCTTCAGGGTCATATGCAAAATCTCTCTTGATTATAAATTCAATTGAATCTTCTTTCATTCCTAGGGAATAAGATGGACTAGAAATGGAGTACAGTCGGACGGTGTAGCCTGTATTTTCTGAACCTTTTGCAACTTTTTCAGGGTCTTGCCCAGGAGGAATGATACCAGCACTCTGACCGATTACATAAGGATACTTAGCATGATCTATCTGTAAAATGATTCTGTGAATTTCCGCACGACCTTCTTTTGCAGGACGCTTACCTTCCCCGGGCTTTGGAGTGAGAATAGTATTTTGTAAGACTTTGCATAAAAGAGGATTGGACTTTTTAAAAATATTAATTTTTGGCTCACGGACAGATTTCATATACGAAATATTTCTCCTAAAAAAAGATGATTTTATAATGATTCTTGTACTAGAATCGAAGGTGTCAAAACTGGGAAATCCCGTCCAATACTTTTCAAAATATAATAGAACTTATCTATGTTCACTAAATTCTTATAATTGACGATTTATTTGGTAGGAGATCATTTCTGAAAACTTCAAACTCATTTTTTTTTCTAATTAAAATAATATTTCTTTTTAATTTTTTTATCATTCCTATATCCACAGAAGTTCCTTTATACACCTGGCCTGTTCAGGGATCTAAATTAATTACCGGTAGCTTTGCTGAATTTCGAATGTTTTACTTTCATCATGGTTTAGATTTTGCTACTGAAGGTAGAATAGGAGTGCCAATTCTTGCAATGCAATCAGGTAAAATTGTAAAGCTACAAAGTCTTCGTTATTCTATAGGAAATTCAATTACCATTTTACAAAAGGACGGATTTAAAAGTAGATATGGTCACATGGATAAATATGCAGATAAAGTCTTAAATACTCTCCCTGATGATCTCAAAAATAAATTAAAACTTCGAGAAGACTTTGATAGAGCCCTTAACAAAGAAGAAGAAATTTATGTAGAAGCAGGTGAAGTGATTGGCTACTCTGGTAATACAGGTATTGGTCCAGCCCATCTTCATGTTGAGCTTTTTAAGGATGACACCTATTTCAACCCAGCAATGTATTTACCCCCCCATGACTACCAAGGAGAAATCCATGTGAATGAATTGGAATTGCATCCCCTAAATCCAGAGTCATTTATTGAAGGAAAAAACCAACCCCTACACATACAATTTACTAAACAAGGGCAATCTTTCCAAAGCAAGCTAAATAAATCCATCTCAATTAAGGGACAGGTTGGAATCTATCTTTCAGGATATGAAGCAAGTGGAAGAACGAATAGAATTGGATTCCAAAAAATTACAACCTTGTTAAATGAAAGTGAGATACAATCTATAGATTTTTCAAAGATTAAAAGTACGCAGATGGCAAGATCTTGCTTTGTATTTGACAATTACAAAAGTACAATGAGTGGAAAACCTTTTCGCTATATTTTACACAATCGAGAATCAGATAGCATAGATATATTTTCTAAAAAAGAGAAAAATGCAGGCACCCTCCAACAAATAGATTTAAAAAAAGAAGGTTCTAATTCTCTTGAAGTACTACTAGAAGGACTCAATGGAAAAATATCTAGAATCAATCTAACTCTACAATCTGACTTGTCTGAATATCCCATTGTTAATCTTCCTAAAATTTACAACATCACTCCCAAAACAAAAACAACTCTCAGTTCAGAAGATAAATCACTTGAGATTTCTTTTGGAGAAAATAGTATTTTTAGTGATGAATTTTTTTCCATTGAAAAAACAGTTTTACAACTTAACGAGACAGGACTCACACAAGCAACTCCCGTTTATGGTGTAAGACCCGATTATAGGGAATTCAACCAGGGTTATGATTTATTATTTCGATATGGAATCGGAAAAGAACTCAATCCTGATAAATTTGGGCTCTATGGTATAACTGAAAAAGGAAAAATATTGAGATACTACCAATCTGCTTATTATGATCCTTCAAATAATTACTACAAGATACACCTAAAAAATACTGGTTATTTTGCAATTCTGCAAGATGAATCCAAACCAACTGTAAAAGTTTTCAGATATTCAAATGGTCATATTTTTGATAATAAGGATTTTAAACTGTATCTCAGAGCAAAAGATACTGGCAGTGGCGTTGGAGAAAAAGGAATCACTGCTTTGGTAGATGGTGAGCCAGTTCTTTTAGATTTCGATCCCGAAGCCTACCTCTGGGAAATATTTTCTAACGAAAAATTTAAGAACTCAGGCACCCATACCCTAGAAGCAACTGCTATAGATCGAGCTGGAAATATCTCAGATAAGTTAAAGTTTAGTTATTCTGTAAATTGAAATAATTTTTATAGAATTTCACTAAATTTATAAATTTTTTTCTTGCAAAGTTAGATTTCTTTATAGAATAAAGAAAGTTATAAATATAGTGGCGTTCCAACTCAAATTATTATGAAAAATTCAATTATTACAAAAATAACCATTATAATATTCGCAGTTGGAAGTTTGGTTGGCACTGGAAATTACTTGTTATTTCATTTTTCAATTTCAAAGAAATGGATAGAAACACCCCTTACCAATTTAGAATCACTCTTAAATAATCTTCTGTTACTCTCCTGTTTGGTTTCTGTACTTATATCTCTCGCTATTGGATTAATAGTCTATGTAAATTTAAAAAGGTCATTTTCTGAACTATTGAGAATTTCTGATGCTATTGAAACCCAAAATTATGAAATAAGGTTTTCAAGCTCTTCTAACAATGAAATTGGAAAACTAGGTC
>CAMCZP010000038.1 GCA_945887855.1 Leptospira interrogans serovar Manilae
TCTGAATCCATACGCACTTCAAAGTTTAAATATATACGAAGATACCCAGGGTTTACTAATTATCTATTAAATGGAGTAATACCTTCCTCTGATAACTTAGAAGAGTTGTATGACTTAACAAAAGATCCCTTAGAACATTTAAATTTAAAGAAATCAAATCCCACTCTGTACGATAAAGCCCTCCAAGAAAGAAAAAAGTTTGTACTACGTAAAAATTCATTCTTTTTGAATTTTCCTAAAGGTAGTAAATTTGATGGATCTTTTCAATTTCAGGGGGGAATTTATGATTATAATAAGACAAATGGTATATCCGTTCAGGTTGGGAATCGTTTCAATTTGAATTTTGGAAGTGGGCTGGAAGGGGGTATGCTAGAAATCATGGTGAATGAACCTGAGTTTACATATGAATTTTCTATCCGTAATGATGGAAGACTTTCTGACTACAGGATAGGTGCGTGGGGTCTATTGCAGAGAGGAGACTTAGGAAAAGATCCTGGGATTTTATACTCTCCTATAGAGCCAGTTGGAGTGTCCTCCTCTAGAATACCCTTTTTATATTCCAATGAACTTCTCTCGGGAAGATCACGTAAGTCTTCCAATCCAATATTGGCAGAGGAAGTAAAGAGTATCCTCAAGAGCTGGGGATATATTCATGAGTGAAAATAAGATTTACATTTCTATCCTTTAAATTCATTTTAACTACATACAAATTACTTTTTGGAGATATTGAGTATCTATAGAATAAACTTATGACAACACAAACATTAGAAAAACCTAAAACACAAACTTCTGTAACGAAACCTATGAATACCGGTATTCTATTGCATCCCAAAAATTGGGACTTTAACGATTTAGATCCGAAGAGTCAAGAATTGATGAAAAAAACTATAGAATTCTTCGAGAAAAAAGGCAGGAAAAAACTTAAATCTGAAGACCATGCTTCTGTGTGGTACTCTGATTTTATTGATTTTCTAAAAAATGAAAAAGTATTTTCTGTGCTTTTAACTCCAGAAGAAGAATCAATCTCCAAAGACCAGAGATGGGACACATATCGTAATACTATTTTTTCTGAAATTTTGGGATTTTATGGACTTTCTTATTGGTATGTATGGCAGGTGAGTATATTGGGGTTAGGTCCAATTTGGATGAGTAAAAACTCAAGTCTAAAAAAAGAGGTGGCAGGGCTATTGAGTGATGGTGGTGTCTTTGCTTTTGGCTTATCAGAAAAAGAGCATGGCGCAGATTTAATTTCAAGCGAAATGAAACTTACACCACAATCCAATGGATCCTATATAGCAAATGGGGATAAGTATTACATAGGAAATGGAAATATTGCATCCTATGTTTCTACTTTCGGAAAAATGAGTGATACGGGAAGTTTTGTATTCTTTGCTGTTAAATCTAATCATCCAAATTATAAGTTAGTTCAAAATGTAGTGAACTCCCAAAAGTATGTCGCAGAATTTGCTCTTAAAGACTATCCAGTTGAAGACAAACAAATCATACTAAAGGATAGGGAAGCATGGGATGGTGCACTGGCAACGGTAGCTTTTGCAAAATTTAATTTGGGTTTAGCTTCTGTGGGAATTTGTGAGCATTCTTTTTATGAATCTCTCAACCATGCTGCCAATCGTATTCTATTCAATCATCCCGTAACTGACTTTACTCATATTCGATTCCTCTTCACAGAAGCCTATGCCAGATTGGTAGCGATGAGAATGTTTTGCTATAGGACATCTGATTATATGAAAGTGGCCTCTTCTGATGATAAGAGATATCTACTCTACAATCCTATGGTGAAATTAAAAGTCACAATGCAGGGGGAAGAAGTGATCAACCTACTTTGGGATGTGATTGCTGCCCGCGGTTTTGAAAAGGATATGTACTTTGAAATGGCTACCCGTGATATTCGCATGCTTCCAAAATTAGAGGGAACCGCCCATATCAATATGCTTTTGATAACAAATTTTATGAATAATTTTCTATTTCAATCAAAAGAGTACCCTGAAACTCCCAAAGGAAACACACCATCTAACGAAACCTATTTATTCAACCAGGGTTCCACCACAAAAGGTCAAAATAAAATTTTGTTTCATGATTATAATATTATTTATAATCAGTTCCATACACCAAACTTGGCAATCTTCAAAGAGCAAATTCTATTATTAAAAGATTTTTTAAAAGAAACTCCGCCCTCTAAAGAACAATCTAAAGATATTGATTTTATGCTAGGATTAGGCGAACTCTTTGCAGGTATAGTTTATGGTGAAATGATATTGGAAGAAGCTAAGTTTGTAAGCCTGGAAACATCGCTATTAGACAGTATATTTGGATTTTTAGTAAAAGATTTTTCGAGGTATGCTGTAGCATTGCAAATACGTCCTAGCGCATCACAAGACCAAGCTATTTCTCTAAGTAAAATGGTAAGACGACCAAACCACAGCCAGGAAACATTTGAAGAAAACTGGAACAGAGTAATTGGTTTAAAAGATATATTTAAAATGAATGAGTAAAGAAATTTGCTCCGTGAGATACGTTTCTTACGGAGCAGATAATTCTTTATGTTTCGTACCGATCCTTTTGCTGAAATTCCACCATCCATTGTGGGTACTCAGAAGACAGTGCACTTACCTCATCTAAAGCTTTAAGTTCATCTGGAGTAAAAGTTACCTTTACAGATCCTAAATTATCCACAAGTTGTTGGTCTGACTTTGCCCCAATGATAACACTAGTTACAAAAGGCTTTTGCAAAAGATAAGCCAATGCAATTTGTGAAACAGATACTCCTTTGCTCTTAGCAATAGGGGTCATCACATCTACACAGGAAAAAACTTTTTCTTTATTTACAGGTGGAAAATCAAACTGGGCTCTTCGAGCATCTGCTGGTGCTTCACCAGTCCTGGTAAACTTTCCTGTGAGGAGACCTCCAGCCAGTGGAGACCAGGGCAAAATTCCTAAACCTTCTTCTTCTGCTAGGGGAACAATTTCTCTTTCAATATCCCTGCCTGCAATAGTGTAGTACATTTGAGCCGAAACAAAGGAAGGATATCCATTTCTTTCAGAAATAGCAAGTGCTTTCATCACTCTCCAAGCAGGGAGGTTACAAAATCCAATGTACCTGACCTTACCCGATCTCACAACGTCATTGAGGGCTTCTAGAGTTTCTTCCATTGGAGTAAACGGGTCATATCCATGGATTTGGTAAAGATCCACATAATCTGTCCCCAATCGCTTTAGGCTTCCATCAATTGATCTCAGAATATGTTTTCTTGAAAGTCCAGTGTCATTTACACCCTTTCCTACCCTACCCCGAACCTTTGTAGCCAAAACCAAATCATTTCTATTGATACCTAAATTTTGAATAGCATGTCCTAATAATTTTTCAGACTCACCCTCGTGGTACACATCAGCAGTATCAATAAAATTTACTCCTTTCTCAATTGCCATTTTTAATTGGGAATCTACAGACAACTGACCTAATTTACCAATCACTTCCCAAAATCCTTTACCACCGTATGTCATGGTACCTAAACAAATTTCGGATACCAAAAGCCCTGTCTTACCTAATTTTTTATACTTCATACCACACCTTTCTCTTGAATCTTTATATTTTTTGTAAATTTCTAATTGTTTGAACTGATTTTAGAATCATATATGACAGTATGTAAAAATAATATTTTTATACAATAACACTTTTTTTACATAATTTAGCTAAAAAGAGCTCCCTGAATGTTTAAAGTTAAGAAAAAAATACTAGGGTATTTTAGGAATTCTCAGAGGGGAGATTTCTTTTGTCAATGATGTTCCTTTATAGATACGTACAAGAAACAGAAGCATCCAATACTTCAATCTATTCTCTAAGTATTTAACTTTGGTTCGTTTCAGTTTGCAAGGTGAGTATTTTAGATAAACACAAAGCATAACTACACTATGGAGGTTTTAGGGAGTGGAGCGACCGTCCGGGTTTCTCTTCTTTTTTGGTTACTTTCTTCTTCTCTTTTCATAAAGAGAAGAAAAAAGTAACAGAGAGATCCAAAGATTAAAGAAGAATTTTCATTAAAAAGAAATTTAGTCTTTTGGATTAATTCCAAACTCGCTGAGTAGTTACCTAATCATTTATCTATTCATATTGTATCAGGTAAAGCAATAATAAATTCTGTACTACCATCCCGACTATTGAAAAAGATTAAACCTTTGTGTTCACTTACTATTTTCTTACATACATATAATCCCAACCCTATACCCTCACCTAATGACTTAGTTGTAAAAAATGGAGTAAATACTTTATTCTGTAATTCTTCCTTTATACCCACTCCCCAGTCCTGAAAGCTTACCAACACCCACTGATTCGATTCTTGGTATTGAAAATATTTATCGTCTACAACTCCTGATGCTCTAAATGATTTTAATCTTTCGGGTAGTACATCTACTTTTTCAAGTTTTACTTCTAATTTTTTCTTAGTGTTGTACGTTGCCTGTACTGCATTAAAAATAAAATTTTTCCATACCCCTGTGAAATTTTCTGCAATACAATTGAACTTCAATTCCTTGGGATACTCTTTCTTAACTGTCATTTTGCCTATGATATAATTATCGTACACATGGAATGCTTTCTCAATTTCTTTGACCAAATCTACTTCACTCTTATGTAGATTTAATTCGGTATTCAAATAACTTCGTAATGCAAATACTACTCTAGATGCTTTTTCAACAGAGATCTCTATATTTGATAAAAAATTAGTCTGATTTTTAAAAATCTGAGCTATAGATAGAAATTTTTTCCAGTTGTCTAGTCCTAATTTTTCTATGTACAATTCATATGGAGGCTTGAGTCTCAAAATTAATATTTGCTCTGTTATGTAGGAATGGACTTCGTCGGTACTATTTACAAGTTTTGCTATTTCTTTTTGTATTTCTTTTTTTCTAGATCTTTCTTCTCTCGATGTAAGAAATTCGGTTGATTTTAATGAATTATTCACAATATCATAAAATATTTCTTTCTCACCTTGTGTTAAGGATTCTAAAAATATGGGGATTTCATATAAAGTAGAATTTATGTTAGACCGCAAAAATTCAGACTGAGATCGTATTACAGAAATAGGATTATTGATCTCATGTGCTATTCCCCCAACAAGTTGCCCGAGGCTTGCCAATCTCTCAGCTTCCATCAATTGGGCTTGTGTTTCTTGGAGATGATGATAGGCTTCTCCAATTTTTGTTTTTTGAAGTGATTGGTAAAGAGCATTTGCAATAAGTGTAACAAGCTGCTCTATTTCCATTCTCTGATTGTAAGTCAGATTTTTAACACCCTTAGAAATATGATCTCTTGAATACTCTGGAGAAATATCAGAAAAACTTAGAACCGCAAAAGTTTCATCGTTTATAATACAAGGTATGGCAAAAAAAGATTGCATCCCTAAAATATTTCGATTAAAATCTTCCTCTTCTCCATTAGATGTATTTTTTAATTTAGGTAAGTAGAGGCTTCTTTTCTTTTCAAAAATGAGTCTATGAAGACTTCTTTCTTCTTTAAGTGAAATACTTTTTAATTTTTTATCAAACCCCTGCCTTTTAAGATTTTGATTCATAGCATAAAATTCTAATAAATTTTTTTCTGTATTTTGAATAACTAATAAGTAATCCTCAATATGGTATGAATCCCATAGAATTTGTTCTAATGAAATAAGCATATCTTCAAAGTTTGTTTTACGCTGTATCTCCTGACTCATAGCTTGGAGCCTTTCTAATTGAGCTTTTTGGTTACTCAATTCATCTTTCGTAAGCTGAATTTCCAAAAATGCTTTTTCAATTATATTTTTTTGTAGTGATTGGTATATGGATGGCGAAATTAGTTTGATAAAACCTTCTATTTCTTCTCTTTCTGGTTTTTTTAAATTTTTAACATTTGAGAATTGGTATTTATTATTTGAAAAAATAATCGTTCCAAAAGAAGCATTATCAATACTCAATGGAACAATATAAAATGATTCAATACCTGCTAACTTTAAATTTTCTTCTTCTGGTTTGCAAGGATGCGGGAGGCGTACATTTTTAGCCCAAAAAGATTTATTATATGTTATACATTTTTTCAGAATGGAAAAATTATCATCTATTGAAAATTTATTTTTATTAATTATATGTATATAGTCTTTTTCAAAGTTGGCATTTCCATAATGTTTATAAAGTTTAATATATCCATCATTATTATCTAGGATATAGACTAAATAAGTTGTAAGTCCATATCTTTCAGAAAATAAATCAAATATTTTTTCAAAAATCTCATCAGTTGATTTAGACTGAATTATCACTTGGATCATCTCATTGAGTTCTTCTATTACTTTTCGAGATTCTAAAATTTCCTGGTTTGCTTTCTCTAAAGTTTTAGTTGCAAATTCAAGGTTTTGTGTTCTTTCCTCTACTTTTATTTCAAGGTTTTGGCTTAAATCCATTGCTTGTTGGAATGCACTTGTAAAACGGGAAATAAGAAGAAATGACTGAGAAAAAATAAGGGCTACAAATCCAAAGGGAGTATACAATCCAGTATTTATAATATAATTACTGTGTAATATATCATTGATCATTACTATAGAGAAAATTATAAATCCATATAGAAATACATGAGCTCCTTCTTTTTTACTCTTGTTAGCCTTTACTAATATATAAATTATATAAATAATTGATAATAAAACCATTGTTTGAGCGAAAAGAATTGTAGAAGTAAAGTAGAGAGGAGGCAATAATAAAACCATAAGTGAAAGTATCATAAAAAATATTAAATTGAATTTGCGTAGTATTTGATTCATTTCTTTTGGATATAACGAATTAATAAATTCAGCAAACAGAGGACTACTCAAATAAAATGTTAGATATTCAAGTCTTAAGCTTTCATTAAAATCAATATCAGGGAATAGATGGAGAAAAAATCTTTCCCCTGTGAGAATATTTCTCAATGCTAATAATAAACAAAATAGTCCAAAAAAGAAGGGTGACCGATCTTCTCTTCTGAGAATGTAATGAAATAAATGGTAAATTCCCATAATAAATAGAATACCACTTATGAATAAATCCAAACTAACTTTATAAATATTTAGAGTATGTATATTTTTTGGATTCCCTAATATTATAGATAACCAAAATCCGCCAGAGGAATAATGAAAGTTAGAAATGGACAAAAGTAGATTCAACTCTCCATTTTCAGGAGTTAAATTAATATATTCAATATCTCGATTGGGTATAGAATCTTCTGCTGTTTTCCCTATACTTCCTGATTTTAAGATTTCCTGTTTGTTGACATACAACGTGTAGGCTGTTCCCTGATCGGATAAGCGCATAGAGAGAGGCAGATCTTTCCCAATTAAAATTTTGAGTTTGTATGTCGCATACCCCACACCTCTACGCTTATCACCAATGATTTCGGTAGAGTCATTTCCACGTTTTACAACAGCCCCTTTCCATGAATTTGGGACTTCTAAATATTCTCTCTTCACATCAGGAAGATCAAGACCTTTCCCTTCTGGAAACTCGTTCCAATAAAATTCCCATTCACCATCTAGGTTGATATTGCCTCCTAGCATGCTTCCAGAAGTGTCAAAATTCCAATCTCTAAGATCTAAAACACCTTTTTCTGCTTTGGGGGGAGTTTTTCCAATGGGTGCACAAGTAGTGAATAGAAATATACTATATAGAACTAAAAACGAGAGTAACCTACAAAAATTTTCATTTTTAGAATTATTATAAAATAAATTTATTCTAAATTTTCTTAAACCCATAAAATGTAGCTATCATTACAAGATAAACAAGCTAGTTTACAAGAAAAAAATTATTTATTTTAAATTTATGTTAAAATTTTATTATTTTCTCATATTTACTCAGTGAATTTCCATCATGCAGAGATAGAATTTCTACTTTTCTGAAAGAGTCCAGATTCCCTCCCAATGATCGGGGGGAGATTCTATTAGCTGAATACACCTTTTGATATACACTTTAGAGGGGTTGGTCTTGTGATAACTTTTTTTGACCTCCATTCCTTCTGTTTGTTTAAAGAAATTTAGGGCATCTTCAAAGGATCCTTCAATGTATTTTTCAATTCCTTTTGAAAATATTTCTACTAATTCGGAATATTTTTTATCTTCTTTTTCTTCTATGCTGCAAACAACTTCATAGATTGTTACTGGTTTCATTTTTCCAACTACCCTGACATGATCTAATTGTCTTACAAGAATTAATTCTTTCACCATTTCGTAAGAAAATTCAGAGATTATTGTATCAACTCCGTACTGCTTACCAGCCGCTTCCAATCGGGATGTTAGATTTACATTGTCTCCAATGAGAGTAAGATCTAATCTAGAATCCGCACTACCTATATCACAAAGAATCGCCTCTCCACTATTCATGCCCATTCTCAGAAAAATGGGATCATTTTGTAGAAGAGGATCGGACTTATTCATAACATCTAATTTTTTTCGTATTGCAAATGCGGCATGAAGCATTTTTTTAGCCGCTTCAATTTCATCCTCACCATACCAAAATAACATACAGGCATCGCCCATAAACTTATCCACATCACCTTCAAAATCATGAGTGATTTCAGTTATCATCGCAAATACACGATTGATTTGTTCCACCACTTCCCGTGGTTCATATTTTTCACAACGTGATGTGAAATTGACAATGTCTCCAAAAAAGAGAGATACATATTTTTTATCAGCACGAATCGAACTATTTTCTCCATCCATGAGTGCTTTTTCACCAGCCATACGTATGGATGATTTCGACATGTACTTCAATAATTGAACTTTTTCAGCGGCACTCCTCCTGTCTGCTAATACCCTTTCAGTTGCAGCGAGCATAGTATCCATAGAAAAGGGTCGGCTGATTACACTTGAAATACCCATATTCATTACCATTTTTACATCGCTCTGATTTTCTCTAGAGGTGAGTAGAATCATAGAGGGCTTTTTCTCTGCTTTTAATCCCTTGGTTGCTAAAAGAAAATCCATCGCAGTTTCATTATTTTTCATTTCCATTTCAAGAATCACAAGTTCATAAGTATATTTTGCTATCTGCCCTAAAGCGTCATTTACACTTGTGACATGTCTTGTAGAAAAACCCTGTTTTCTTAGACTCCTAGTCAAATTTTGAGCTAAAATTTCATCAGGTTGCAGTATTAGAATATTTTCTCTACCAATTAAGGTTTGTTTAAAAACTTTACGGATTCTATCTAGAAGCTCTTCGATTACGACCGGTTTAATAATATATTCATCTACACCAGATCGAAAACCTTTTTGTATGTCAGAGGCAGATCCTAATGTGCTTGACATGATAATGTATATTCCTGAAAGTTCTTCAATTTCACGTATTGCAGAACACACTTCAAAACCGTTGAGTCCCGGCATTTCAATATCACAAATGATTAAATCGGGTTTTACTTTTTTTGTCATTTCAAGTCCACTCAAACCATCAAATGCCTCGTAAACGTCATACCCTTCGTTCTTAATACTAGGTACAAGATGATTGTGAACTAATTTAGAATCATCTATCAAAAGTATTTTATGAGTTTTATCAGCAATATTTATAATTGTCTGCTCAACTTCTTCAAACTCAACGGGAAACTGAAGTGTTCGATCTACCGTGTTTTCTACTTCAGTAAAAGTTTTATAATCAGAGGAAAGAAATAAAATTTTAATATCATGTCCGTATGCCCGTTTTAGCTTTTTACACATTTCTATTAATTCTATTTCATCCTCATCGGATTGAAAAATCAGAATTCCATTGAGGAGTAGACTTGCCATCTTATATACTTTTTCTTTACTCAAAGAAGTTATTTCATATGAGTTGGACTTAAAAGAGTTTTCGAGGTAGTCTCTATAGATTTCATTTTCTATATTGAGATAAATTTTAATTTTTTCTATTGTGGCTGTCATTTATTTAGATACCGTTTCTCTTTCTGTAATATATCTATTGATGGCGGATAGTAGTACATCTGCATCAATTGGTTTTTCGAAATATTCATTGGCACCACTCTTGATTCCCCTTTCTCTATCTTCTCGGGATTGTTTAGAGGTGATAAGTAAAATAGGAATGGAGCGATAGAGCGGAAGATTTCTCAATCTTCTGGTAAGTTCAATCCCATCCATGAGAGGCATTACTACATCCACACATAGAATTGTGTATTTCTTTAGTCTAACCATCTTTAGGGCTTCAAATCCATTTTCGGATTCATCCACATTGTATCCCGCTCGGGTAAGTATCATTCTGACATTTTGACGGTGGACCATTGAATCATCCACGACGAGTATATTATGAATATTTTTATTTGATTTAGTGATTTCAGAAGAATGAATCTTATTATTATCTTCAAAGCAGGCATCCATCACATCTCGTGGATTTAGTACAAGAACTAATTTTCTATCACTTAAAATCGCACATCCCATGATCATAGGGACTTTTTTAAGTAAATTACCCAAATTTTTAATTACAATTTCCTGCCTACCATGGAGAGCATCTACTATCAATCCGATTTTTCGGGATCCCTCTGCAAGTATTAAGAGGGGAACTTCATCGGCAAGAATAGATGTTGAAGCTATATCTAAAACTTTACTGAGATACACTAGATGAATAATTTCACCGCCTAGCTCATAGATCAATCGATTAGATATTGATTGTATTTCTTTTTTACTGATCTGAAGAATTTCTGAAATATTAGCCATCGGAAGTGCAAGAAATCTTCCGCTGACTTCGAAGAGTAATACTCTCACAATTGCTAATGTAAGAGGAATTTTTAAAGAGATTGTAGTACCTTTTCCTCTTTCACTGTCGATATCAACAAAGCCCTGTAGTTCTTTTATAGATGACATCACCACATCCATCCCCACACCTCTGCCCGATAATTCTGTCACAGAAGCGGCGGTCGAAAAACCAGGGGCAAATATGAATTCATAAATCTGTTTATCGGATAAGGAAGAAACTTCTTCGTGTGATACTAAACCTTTTTCGAGTGCTTTTTTTAATACAGCATCCCTATTGATACCCCGACCATCATCTTTTATTTCTATAATTGCATTTGATCCCTGATAAAAAGAGCGTAAAGAAATTTTACCCGTATCCTGTTTACCACTAGATAATCTATCTTCAGGAGTTTCAATACCATGGTCTACGGAATTTCTTAGGATATGTAACATAGGATCGGAAAGTTGGTTTATGATTGCCCTATCTAATTCGGTATCACCACCTGATATCTCTAATTTCACTTTTTTTCCAATTTGACGTGCTACATCCCGAACTAGGGTAGGAAATCTCTCAAATAAAGAATTGAGAGGTATCATTCTAAAATTCATGACACCACTTTGAAGACGTGTAGTGAGTAATTCTAAATTTTCAACATTTTTAAGAGTAGAGTTTTTGTGTTCCGTAGCGGCAATTAGTAGAAGTGTCATCTCTTCGGATGTAGTAAGTTCAGATCTGTCACTTTCTGACTTCAGCTCATTGTAAAACTTCTTAACCATGATCTCTAATTTATCTTTGTCGTACTTTATTTTATTATTTAAAAAATATTCCTCGAGCTCGCCAATCAATTGTTCATTAGAAGTAGCCACTCTGTTAAGAATATTAGAATAATCTGATTCTTGAACTCGTTGTAGTACTTTTTTGATATCCCGAATCAATCGATGAATATAATTGATTTCGTCTTGAAATAAGATTCTTGTGACTGAAAGCTCCGATGCAGTATTGATTACTTCATCAAGTTTTTCGGTACTAACTCTAATCGAGTCTGATTGTTTATTTTTAATCTTAACTACAGCCTCTTTAGATTCCTTTACATCTTCTTTACTTGCAGAATTTACAGGCTCTTCCTTTTTATTTTCAGATACTGTTTTAACATCAACAATCTCACTTGGATTATTCTTATTAATTTTTTTACCCTGTAGTACAGAATTGACATTTTTTAAAATAGGATTAATTTTTGTAGAAATGGGGGTTTTAGATGCTACTTCTTCTAGGATCTCAATTAAAATCTGTTTCCCATCTAATAAAATATCGATGATATCAGGTGATACAGCTAAGGACTTATTTCTTAACTTATCTAATAGATTTTCTAGAGAATGGGCGAGAGCTTCCATTCTTCCAATTTTTAATAGTCTTGAACCTCCTTTTACGGTATGCATAGATCGAAATAGAGTATTTACAATTTCAGTGGAATTGGGACTGTTTTCTAAATCAATTAAATCCTTTCCCATTGAGGAGAGACTCTGATAGGCTTCCTCATAAAAATCACTGATAAGTCCAATTTTATCTGGAGGAATTTGAATCTCTTCGGGTGAATCTTCAGAGTAAAGTTTAAAATCATCAATGATTGAACCTTCCTGTATGGCAGTAGCTTCTTTTAATTCCAATTCCTGCTTATTTTTTTCATAATCACTCTGCCTTTCTTCGACAGGTGGTAGCTCTTCTCTAGAAATTTCTTTTGTATTTACCTGTTTTTCTTTCTGTTCCGGTTTTTTTCGGAGAGCAGTTTCAAATACTTTTTCAAGATAGACTTTACTTTCCTCTACTATATTTGTAAGATCATATCCTGATTTTTTTTTATTTTGTAACTCTTCATAAATATTTAAGTTGGACTCCTGAAGAATCTTAATTAGATAATTCATGGAATGAAAAGAAAAAGATTTTTTTTCTCTCGAAAAATCAAAAATAAAATCTGAAATTCCAGAAGTATGTTCAATTTTTTTAATTTTAAGTATTTTAGAAAATCCTAATATAAAACGATTTCGATTGTAGTACTCATTAAAGATTATATCTTTCTTTGAACTGTACTCTGCACTTAGTAAATTCTGAAGCATCCATTCAGAATGTTCTTTGGATTTTAATAAAAACTGTTCTATGCTTGTAGAACTAATTTCAACAAGATTCTCTAGAGAGGAATCCGTACTCCAAACTTCCAGTATAGTTTTATTATATATCATAAATTTTCAGAATTCCAATATTGTTGTAGTTCTTTGGAGAGTATTATATTTTTTGAAGAGAGCATGAGTAGGGTTTGTTTTTGAGCTTTTAGAATTCCAGTTGTATATTCTCTAATGGATGCGGGAAGTGAGTCAATATTTCCCTGTATTTCAGAATTTGGAAAATCCTTCATCTTATTTACAGTATCTACACAGAGGGCAACTTCTAGATTTTCATATCCTATCAGTATAAATTGAGTGTACTCATTTAAGTTTCGAGGATTCAAATTCAGATATCCCGAAATATCTATGCAGGGAACAACTCTTCCCCTCAAATTTATCAATCCTCGCAAAGCAGGTGATACTTTAAAAAGAGGAGTAACGCTTTGATTTTCAAGGACTTCTAAAACCTCGCTAATTGGTACTACAAATTGAACCTTATCAATATTAAAGCAAATAGATTTTATGCTATCATTTTTAGTGATTTCAAGAGAGTTCTCTTCTTTTTTCTTTTTACTTAAACCTGTAACAACCTGTTTTTTTACTTTGTTTTTAAAGAAGTTAGTAATCTCACGAATATCCAACATAATCAAGGACTTCTTATCTAGAATTGTAATACCACTTATAAATTTTTGGCTATCATCGGAACTCTCTTCCTCTTCGCTTTCATCTGAAATTATTTTATGGAATTTTTCAATCTTAAAAGCTATTTTCCAGCTATCTACCTCACAAAGAATAAATGCGGAATGACGGCTATTTTCACTTTTCTCATTTAAATTCACCATTATAACAGGATCGATCACTGGTATTAAGGATCCCCTATAATCAATAGCCCCAATGATACCATTTTGTTTCCAGGGAAGTTCCACCAATTCTAATTCTTCCCGTATTTCAAAAACAACCTTCAGGGGAAGTGAAAATAAAACCTTACCCGCGAGAAATACAAATAATTTTCTTGTATTGGACTCATCTTCCGAAGATTCGAGTAATGCAAGATCGCTCATAGTCAAGCTCCCTTATTTTGGAGGATAAGTATCACCCAACCTTTGCCTTTATATTTGTTATACCCTTCCGTTAGAGCATATCCAATGAGATAAATATTATTTGTGTCGGGGTCTCTTTCTTCTATAAAGCCATTATTCCCCTGGGAGGCTAACCGAAAGGCCTCAAATTTCGAAAAATCTTTTTTTAATATATCCGAATTAGAGTTGGAAGAAGCGATCACTGTTCCATTGGAATTGAGTAAATAAACTTTACAATCGCTATATACCATAGCTACATTAATAATATCAGTAACATAGTTCCAATTAAACCGACTACTGATTACACCCATAACCTTCCCTTCATTATTTTTTATGGGTGAGCTAAATGTTACCGTATAGTTCCCAGTTGTTTCTGATTTATATAGATCAGAAACATATACATGTCCCTGTGAAGCCAATTGAAACCATTCTCTTCCTGATTGATCCTGACCAATAAGTTCATGTCTTACAGCTGCAGCACAAATTTGTCCTCGAAAATTCAATAAGTAGATATCGTTATACACTTCATAAATTTGATGCAAATCTTTGAGTAAAGCATTGGATTTTTCTACTCCCGTTCCTGTTTCTGCGGTTTGGATAAATTCATCAAATATGGTCCAAGCCTGTATGTCGCAATTTCTTTCAAATAGGTTTCTATCTACCTTATCAATTGTGTCAAATGCCGCATCCGCCAATCGGGAAGAAACCGTCTCCTGCACAATGTGATTTAAGGAATCTAAGGTTCCATTGATTTCTTCTGTGAATTGATCGGATTTAGATGAAAAAGCCCTTATTTCTTCGGCAAGTACCGAAAATGCTCTACCTTCTGTACCCGCTCTATCAGCGCGTATGGCGGCATTGAGAGCAAGAGTGGTTGTGATATTATTGATTCGATTGATCGAGTCAATTGATTCTCCAAGTTGATGAGTGATTTGAAGTAATTCATTGTTTACTTTTTCAGACTGGGCTCTGCTTTTATTATCACCCATCCCACTGTGTTTGTGATGCTCTGGAAAATTTTCAATTATAACCTTTGGGTGTTCTAAATTTACAGGCTCATCAACAATGACCGACCAGAATTTTCCCGGATAAGAATTATAACCTTTAGTTCTGGCAAATCCGAAAACCTTCCATTGACCATTTCTTGCCGATTCAAGACTGTATCCTCTCTTGCCCTGTAAACTCTGTTCTCCCGCACCGAGCCATAAAACATTGTCTTTGAGAACATCAAATTTTAATTTGGATCCAATGATAATCCCCTCCGAAGAGATCAATTGGATTTTGGAATGTGAATCAATTTTTATTTTTTCAAGAATATCATATATATATTCCCAATTGAATCTTGAGCTTATCACTCCTATTACATTTCCTTTTTCATCTCTCACGGGAGCAGAATAGGCAACTGTGAAATTAGAAATAGATTTTGAGTAGTACATATCTGTTACATGCACTGAGTTCGAAGAGAGAGTTTTTCGGAACCAAAATCGGTTGGATTGATCACTCCCAACTAAGTGATTCCTTTTAGCAGTTGCAATCACAACACCTTTTTTGTTTAACAATAAAAGATCGTGATACACTTCATAAACATCCACAAGGGTTTGCATATGTTTTGAAGCTAATTTTAATATTGAGGGTTCTTCTGTCTTACAGGCATTGATAATAGATTTAAATGTTCCCCAAGCCTGCACATCACAGTTTCTTTCAAAAAGGTTCCTATCGATTTTATCGATGATGTCCACGGCAATATCACCCAATCTCACTGCGATTGCACTTGCACAGGAAGTTCGTAGGTTTTCTATCAAAGAGTTGATTTCGATAAAAGATTCTTCTGACCTAGTAGAAAGTGTTCGCACCTGATCGGAAAGGGTGGAGAAACTGTCTGATAATTGAGCAGATCGGGAGGACTCGATTGCTGCATTTATTGCAATTAATTTAGTAATGCTATTTATTTCTTTAATTTGATGAAGAATTCCTGCAATTTTTGTAGTTGCTTCAATTAATTTAGAGCTTACTGTACGTGTTTCCATCTTCTTCCTTCAAAATTTGTGTATTCAATATACTAATCGAATAAATTTCAAATTTAAACGTATTGAATTTACTCAAAAAGGGTAAGATTTACGCAATTTCTAGGTTTGAATATTTTTTAACAGTTTAAAGTTTCAAGAAAATTTTAGAATTTACCCAGCGAGTACAAGTATCCTTCAAAATGAAACAGGGTGAGTAGTTACCATTTTATTTCATATAATCTGAACTTATTATTCTATAGGGGAAAACGACCTATCCCACTTGATTCCCTTTTAGTATTTTATTCTTGCTCAAATCTAAAAATCCTCTACTTTTAAAAACAAATGGTTAATATTTCAGGAAGTACTGTATCAGTTGTTGAAGACAACGAAAATTACATTCGCATTTTGGAATCTGAATTTTCTAAATCAATTGAATTCAAATTAAACAGTATTTATAGGAGTTCGAAAGAAGCAGTCTTAAAACTCCCTCAAGACAATCCCGACCTTGTAATATTGGATATTGGAATGCCTGATTTAGATGGGATTGCCTGTTTAAAAACACTCAAACCCTTACTTCCCAATGCTAAATTTCTAATGTACACAGTCTTTGAAGATGAGGAAAATCTCATCCGTGCAATTCGATTGGGAGCAAAAGGATACATTATGAAGGACACCTCCCCCGAACTCTTCATGGCTTCCCTAAAAGTGATTATGTTGGGTGGATCGATGATTACACCCAAAATTGCAGCCAAGATCATAGAAGAATTTGTTCCTGATTTTCCAGAAGAAAATTCTAGTTCAAAACTTTCGCCTCGAGAAAAAGAAATACTCGACTATGTTTCTTTGGGCTTTAAGTATTCCGATATAGCGGATGAATTGGATATCTCCCCCCACACAGTGGCAAGACACATTGAAAAAATTTATTCCAAATTGGAGGTACACTCCAGATCGGAGGCTATCATGAAAGCAAGGAGAATGGGAATTTTAAAATTTCCAAAGATTCAGATTTGAGAGTTAGTTTTTTCATACTTACTTTAATTGTATCTCAATTTTTTTATCATTGTAAATCCAGCTCATCCAATGAGCCAATTGTAGTCTCAGGAAGTATTACAATTAATAAAGATTTATTTAAAATACAAAAAATATGGGCTCTGAATGGAGAGTGGAAATTTAAACTTTTAGAAAAAGACCTAGTTAAAAAAGAAATGATGATCTCTGTCCCCGATAAATGGCAAAACCATATTCCAGAAAATGATTCTTCTTACAGAGACCTCATAGGAGAGTATAGTACTACAATTATCAATGAAGTCAGTGGCACTGCTATCCTGATTCCATTTCAGAAACATTCCCAAGAGTCGTACATCAATGACTCGCTCATCCAAACTAGCATGGATGAAAATAAATATTTTAGTAATAATTTTTTTCCATCCCCTACTCTTTTGCCTCTTGGAACATCTGTGCTCACCATTCGAATTTCTAATAGGGAGGGAAATCATACACGATCCGGGATTCGTTTTCCAATTAAAATAGGAAATTTTAGAGAATTAACCCGGGATACTATGACTAACCACTTTATAAATTATTTTCTCGGATGTTTTATTCTAGGTGTAGGACTTTACCATTTACTTTTCTACGTCAATTATCGTGAAGATTTGATTCAATTATATTTTTCTTTATTTTGTATATCTGTATCACTTTATTCTCTTGTCATCAGCAATGAGTTTGAAAACATACTCCCTTTTTTTGGACCTGACTATCATATTCGGATAGAATTTTTTCTGGAAATTTCTTTTTTTGTGATTTTTAGCAAATTCCTCGATTCTCTATTTGTAGATCTCGAGATTTTTCAATGGCAAAAAATTATACGTTTAATTGCATACTATATGTTAGTATTTATTATTTTAGTAAATATACATTTGTTATGCATAGTATATTCCTACTCCAATTATGCTTTTTTACTACTGGGAGCAGAAGCATTTTTTAAATTTAAAAGAGCTTATCAAAATAAATTAAGGGACTCTAAGACTTTATTATTTCTGGGAACTTTTCTGATTGTTTTTATGTTCAATGATGTAATTTATGGTATCACGGATAGATATTTTATTGTTCCTTACAGTTTTCCCTATGGATTGATATTTTTTATCATAGCCTATTCCTACTTGATTTCCAAACATTTTACGGAAGCCTTAAAAAAAGAAAAAGAGCTAGGATTACTCCAAAAAAAATACAATGAACAAATCATCCAATACAGCAACCAAAAGATGAAGATTGCCGGGGAATTACATGATAAAATTGGAGCGGATCTCTCCTATTTAGTTTTAGAAGCTACCAAACTCAAAGAACAATTCCCTGAGTTCAAAAATCTGAATCTGTCCCTAAAAAGCACTTTAGAATCAATCCGTGACTATGTTTATATGCTAACAACAGAAAAGGATAATTATCAAATATTAGAAGAAGAGATAGAAAAATATTTTTCCCGAATAAAATCTTCCAATATTATCAAGGTAGAATACAATCTCTCTGAAATATCAGATTTCTTGTCTATAGATGAATCTTTACATATTCACAGAATATTTACTGAAATAATGACAAATGTTATGCGTCATTCTAAACCTAAATCCTTGCAATTCTTACTTTTTAAAAAGAAAACATATCTCGGATTTACTATCTCTCATGACGGTCAACCTTTTGAGTGGAGAAGTTGGAAGGATTCCAATTACAGTGGAATGGGATTATCCAGCATTAAAGATAGGTTACATAAAATAAAAGGTAGAGGAAAGATTTTTTTGTGGAAGCAGTGCAATTATGTAATTGTTATCAAAAATTTGTAATTATTTACATCTGGGAATTGTACTATACAGATATAAAATATTATTTATCTGTATAGTACCAATTTAATCTACTTCTTTAAACTTTTATAAACAACAGTTTCAAAATCAACAAATCCCCAATAAGAAGAAATATCCTGAAATGGAAGTATTTGTGTGCCCCAGTATCCTCCGATTCCATTTTTCCTGTCTATCCAGTAAAATAGGTTTGCTAAGCCTGCCCACATAAGTGAGCCAGCAGGTCTTCCGGACGGAGTGTCCTCTTCATTTACCTGGAATGTGTATGACCAAGTTTTAGATATAGATGGAAAAAATTCTCCCGTATTAGAGAGAGAAGGTATTGAAGTAACCCATCCCCCGCTTTTCATTCCGGCAGGAAGTCCATTTTTTGACATCCTATCAACTGTTTCTTCTTTTAGAATTCTCCCATTGGGTCCTGCTCCGTTATTTAAAATCATTCGAATAAATTTCATATACTCCCCTACGGTTGAATAGAGCCCATGTCCTCCCATATCCATAGGTGGTGGCTGGGGAAGGATTAAATCTGAAAGGGGAGTTAGTTTTCCATCCATAGCTCTGTCATGAATAATAGCCCTTCTCTTTTTCATCGATTCACTCATTTCAAATCCGATGTCAACCATTCCAAGGGGATCAAAAATCCTTTCTTTTAAAACTTGTCCCAATCTTTTTCCACGTATCGCTTCCACTATCTTACCTAACCAGTCAATGCTAACTCCATAAGTCCACTGTGCACCAGGATCGTGAAGTAATACGGTTTTTATGGACTCAAATGTACTAGAAACAACAGTAGGGATTCCTTTTGCAGTTCGATACTTTAAATCATCATGACTGAAAAATTCATAACAAAAACCAGATGTATGAAGCATAAGATCATTTACAGTAATCTGTCTTTTTGGAGGTCGGGTCTTGGGCTGACCATCGGGAGTAAATCCATCCAATACATGTATTTCGGCTATTTCAGGGACATACTTTTTTGCATCATCTTCAAGCTTTAGTAGTCCTTCTTCTACCAATTGCATGATGGCTACCCCAGTGAATGCTTTTGTTGTCGAAAAAATAGCCATTACAGAATCTGTGGTCATGGGATCTTCTTTTCCCAACTCCCTCTTTCCAGCGGCTCCCTCATAGATTGTGCCTTTTCGATCCGTTGCCATTGCAACTACTCCAGGTGCACCACCCGCGGCTCCTACCACATTATGAAGTATAGCATCAGCGGCACTTTTTAAATCTTTCATTTATAGCTCCTTATAACTATTAATTTTTCTTAAATTGATTTTACTTATTTGGATAGAAATTACTTTTATATTACAAAAGTATATTGTACTATTTGATGAATTATCTTTTTGTTCTCAGAGTGATTTAATGATTAAAGATGTTACTTAAAAATAAGATAACTAATAATATATATTTTTCAATCATTTTTTTAAAATAATCTTTAAATTGTAATTAAATGATTTTTAAGCTTTATTTAAAGTAATATTTAAATATGAATATTTTATATATTGGTAGAAAAAAATATGAATATATTCAAATAAATCTTTTTCTACTGTTCACTAAGGATTTCATAGTTGTCCCATTCAATCCAACTCACTAAATAAATAATTTATTTTTCTTGATAATATTTTTTAAGTTTTTATATATTAAAAATGTTAAAAAATAATTGCCTGTTTTATTCACTTACCCTTTTCTTACTTTCATTTTCCATTACCCTCCCACAAGAACCTTTAGAATTTATCAAAGAAGGGAACTTGATTTGGCAAAAATGCAATATAGGGGAAAATCCTATAGATTGTACAGGAGAACCAAAAAAAATGAAATGGAAAGAAGCAATTGAAGCATGTAACAATTTATCCTTATCCAATAAAAAATGGCGCCTACCTAATTTAGATGAACTTAGAACCCTAATTCAGTGTAAGGATTTAAAAAAACCAAACTATCGAGACTCCTGCGGAGCCGAAAATTTTAATCTTATTGCGGGAAATAAAAGGAAATTTCCTACTTTGCAACCTTTCTTTTACTGGTCATCCACAGAAAAGAAAGATGACACATTTTTTGCATTATTCGTAGATTTTACGAATGGACTTTCCAATTACAACCCCACTTCCATTCGTATGTATGTTAAGTGTATTACTTATTAATAATGAAAAATAGGGTTAAACATCCTATTGCTTTAGAAGATATTTTCATGTAGTATCCTTTAAGTATTAAATGGAGAATTAAAAATGAAAATAATATCAATTGTGTTACCTTTATTCTTAATGATTGGGTGTTCTACTAAAAAATCAAACGATAGCAACACTAGTCTAGCCGCACTTTTACTGGCAAGCTCCAGTTCAACATCCGTTGCTGTACCCAGTCTATTGACCATTGTCCAGGATTCCCTTCCCACTGCTTTAAAAAATACGAGCTATTCCTCAATCACAAAAGGAGTTGCAGATGTCCAAACAATTCAAACTAGACTATTTGGGAGTGGTCCCGCAAATTTTCGTTATAGACTTTCTATGGTTGATGTGGAAATCACAAGTTTAACAACAACGCTGGCAAGTACCTATGGATCTTGTTTTACAACCACAGGCTCTACATGGACTCCTTCAACTTTTACAGTGAGTGGAGTGACATTTAGTTTTCCCATGTCTATGACCTGTAAATATGTTAAAAGCACTGATTCAACTACATATATGGGAGCAGATACCAGTTATTATTATATAGCTAACATAACCAAGAATGTGGGAACCGATGGGATATATGTTTTAGCTAAGATCGCAAAAGCAGGTACTACGATAGAAGTATACCAACTCGGGCTTTCAAGTTCGGGACCTGCCTCTATTCTTCATATCATTGCTGATAAATCTACCCAATCATTTGAAGTGAGTACAGCTTCTAGTAGTGATGCTACTGGTTCTGGAGTGACATACACTGGAGTGGGCTGTGGAGTTCAAATGAAAGCAAATTCCTCTTATGCCTATACATCAGGAAGATATTCCCAAACAAGTTGTGCGACAAATGCAACCCAAGAATGTGTAGATGCTAGTTCGGGAACTACTCTAACCACATCAACTTCCTGTCCTACTAGCATCCAAACATTCAGCTCGTTAGCATTGACCCAAACAATTCTATCTACTACTGCTGTCAAAACAGCCATCACTGAAATTGGAAATGCTACGGGAATGCCTACTGTAAGATAATTTTATGGGCAGTCCCTGACGAATAACTTTTAAATAAATATCTATTAAATATAAAAGTAAAACTATTTGTAGTACGTCAGGTCGGGCTGTCCGGGACTTCGCTATCGCTACGGTCTGCAGTAATGATTGCAGACTAAATCCCTACCATCCCTACTGCCTGTTAACATGATGGGATTTGCTTTGCCAATGAGTCCATCGGGAGTAGAAAAAATTATTTCAATTCCATTATCATTCAAATTTTTCCAAGAGATACTCACTTCTGAAGGATCAAAATCTAAACTTGGGATTGGTATTAATACTTAAGGCTCTTTTTAATTAAGTGCTAATAACTTAAAAGAAGTCAATTTCATTTAGATTTTAGGAATTGAGTTAAGGGTAATATTATTTATATTTTTTAAGGAAATGTAGTACATATAAATAAATATTTGAAATTATATTTTATCACCAAATTCAATCAATCCAAGGAAGATTTCTGTAGAAAGAAAATTGAAATACAGGTAAAGTAACGGTCCAAAGAGAAGAGGATAGGCTCCACTTCGAAGGGGTAAAAATGTGGTATAGACACCATTGATTAGTAAGATATGGTAAATATGCTGAAAACCTATTGAAAAAATCAAGACAGCAAAAATTAGATCAAAAGTGAACCTTGGTTTTTTTCTTAGGAGGATTAATATTGTAAAAAATGTAATTGTAACAATTACAAATGGAAAACCGATCATAGAGTCATGGTAATTTCGGTGGTTTTATTCTCTATTGAAAACTTTTATTTACTTATATATATCATTAATTAGCCTTATCATTAAGTTAATTTAATCATAAGGCTAATTAACATTAATATGGATTATTATTCTAAGTTATGGATTATAAAATTTTGATTTATAAAAAAAATTTACACTTTGATGAAATATTTTTTTATAAAAGAGCTATATTTAAAGTAGAAATTCATTTTAAGGAATAACAATGTATAGAACCAATTTTAAATCAATATCAATTACTGCTCTCATGATCCTTCTTCTTAACTGTTCATCCGAAGAATTAGTAAAAGCACCTGAATCTTATAAAAAAAATAATATAAGTGTTACGGAAGAAGAGCTTAGTAAAAATTTTTACAATAAGTCAATATCTGAAATCAATACACTTGATCTTAGAAAAGAAAATAATCTTGAGGATTTTAAAAATGCTTTTTTTAATAAATTTGATTCTCCATCAGAAAATAATTATTTTACTGGAGACCAATTTAATTATGAAGAAAAAAAAGAACATTTTAAAAAGATAAGAAAATTAAAATATTTATTAGTTGAATCTAGTGGGGAATTTGTTTTTAAGGATTATGATTTTAAGAAAGAAGAATTTCCTCTTCAATATATCACTGCTAGTCCACCCAAAATAGAAATAGAGAAGTCTTACTATGTTCCAGGTCAATATGGAACAAGGATAAGTTTTGGAGGGACGGAATTTCAATCCATATTTTTCCCTATTCCAAAGGAAAGTGCAAAAGATTTTTTTCACGTATTAAATAGAAAAGTATTGAACTGGACAATTCTTTGGGAAATCAAAGCTGTAAAAGACTTACAATTGACTAAATGTGCTTCATTGAAGGATATAAATAATTTTTGGTTATTTGCAGTCAAAACCTGTACTCAACAAAATTGGGAAAATTTAAAGATTAGAAAACTTAAAGTTAGTATGGTTTCATATATAGCAAAGGATAGTTCAGGAAATATAGTTGCTTCAGGGAAAGCAATTTCTAGAGATTAATCTTTTATTATAATAATCAATTGATACATTAAATAAAATAATTTATAATAGATTGTACTAATTTATTTAAATGCAATCTATTATTATTTTCATGAGCATAAAGAATATTTATTTCTAGTAATTAAAGAGTGAATATCTTGATATTTGAAATAGGCTTAAAGGAAAAACTTCTTCAAGTCTAAGAATTGTTTTTAATTTATTTTTTTAGCAGATTTTAAACTGATGAGGTTTTTAAGTGTTCCATTTAATTTAAATTCTATAAAGGATTGAATCATAATTAATTTCTTTATCCTACCTATCCAAAAAATTAAAAGGGTAAAGTAAAAATGAATTGAGTTTCTTTCATAAATAATTTTTTTAAGTTAAACGGTTTAAAAATTAACATGATCCAAAGTCACAAAATTCCAAAATCAGCTATTTTATTTATCATCTTTCTATTTATGTTTAACTGTAGCCAGCAATTCGGAGCAGATAAAAAAGAAAATGACACAATGAAATTTCTTTCCATTGCAGTGGTAAGTACGATTCTTTCGCTAAACGTTCCTACTTGCTCCCAAGTTGGATTGAGATATTCCACAACGCTTTCAGCACTTCCATCAAATCTACAATATTCATCCTCCATAGGTCTTGCTAAAGAAATTGTTAACCAACAAGAGAAAATAGTGATTCTCAGTGGTGGCACAAATCCCATTCCGCTTGCTTCCTGGGATTCATTCAGTCCCTCTTTTCCATACGCAAAGAATATTGATCGTAATTTATTGTTTTCAAAATCAGCCTTTTATAGGTCCCCAGGTACATCTGTTAGCTGTGAAGGAAGTTCTTGCTTAAAGTTTAGAGAATATCGGAGCTATACTTGGCTGGAAATAGCACAGCCCGTTTGTGTAAATTATACGCCAGGACCGACCAATATCTTAAAACCTGATAAAGGATATTTAGCAATCAAACCAATTAAGAAATGCCAAGCTCTCCAATTTGAAAATTCCATCTATCAATTGACAGATGGGAAGGGTAACTATTATGTAATGCATGCGACTGAGAGTGCATCTCCATCGACTGATGTTACTCTGCCGAGCGGTTGGACGATTCAGAAAGTTACTCTTTCGTCTCCACTATATATTACGCCATTTGGTGGAGGAGATGAGTGCTATTTCAATATTGTCGGAGATCAC
>CAMCZP010000039.1 GCA_945887855.1 Leptospira interrogans serovar Manilae
TTTATCTAAATCTATCATATAATTTTGTTATAATTACTCAGACCATAATTTATTACTAATAAAAAAAAAGTGTAAATATGGAGAAAATCCTAAAAATCAATTTTTTTGCATTTCCTTTGCTTTTCAAAAATTTTTAAATTCTTTGAATAATTTATCTCAAAAAAATGTAGATCAACTCGGGAGTTTGTCCTGGAGGTAGGGTATGATTCTAACAGTTGAACCTTCGGATACATTTTTAGATGTCTAGGAGTATTTGAAGGTATGGAGGCAACTGTTATGCAAGCAATAAAAAAAATAGATTTATTTGAAACTCAAAATGAGCAGGTTGAAATTTCAAAAGAAGACATACTTTCTATACAAATTTTCTTAGAATCATTAGAAGAGGGGATTAGAAATGCAAAGTTTTCCTCTGTCCGTCGAAGGATATCTCGTGGTCAAAGCCTTAGGCAGCAAAGGGGAAAAAAGATCAAACCAGATAACCAAGAATCTAAGTTTTGTTTTTAAAATAAAATAGAAAAAGAAAAGCAGGGGAATTTATCCCAAATTTTCAGAGCGGGGTTGTGTTTTTAGAGTATCCTTGGATTCAAAAAATCATTGAAAATATTAAAATGTAATGCGTTAATTTTGGGTAGGGTTTACTTTATTCATATTTTATATAAAAATTTCCACATTATTTTTTAAAGAAGGAATTCTAAATGATCCAAGAAAATTATTTTACAAACAACGAAGATCTCCAATTGCATTTTTCGTCCCTAATCAATTGGGAAGAAATTATAAATGAATATGAGAATGGTTTTTTAGATTCGCAGGAGTATCAAAAAACAAAAAATCCTTTTTATGAAATGGCTCCAAATAGTATAGAGGATGCTAGGGAGTACTATCGTGAGATTTTAGAATCCATTGGAGATCTTACAGGGAATGAAGTATCACAAGAGGCTGCGGGCTTTGATAGAGATGGGCTTACTTTTAAAGATGGAATTGTAACACATCCTAAAAAAATGGAGGAACTATTCCTTAAATTCCATGAAGCTGGCTTGGTACCAATTAGTGTGCTCAGAAAATATGGGGGATTGGGCGTTCCACATATTGTTAAGGTTTTAATATCCGAACTTTTATTCAGAGCGGATACTTCCTTTACCGTTGCTATTTCCTCTGTCAATCTAGCTGCAATCATCCAGGACATTGCCACTGAAGAACAAAAAAATAGAATTATACCGAAACTTATCAAAGAAAAATACTCTATGACAATGGGTCTCTCCGAGCCAAACTACGGCTCAGATCTTCCTTCTGTAGCCACTAAAGCCGAATTGGTAGATGGAAAGTGGTATATAACAGGTACAAAGCGCTTTCAAACAATGGCTTGTGGAATCAATGGAATGCCCTCAGGCACTCTCTGTTTGGCAAGAACAGGAAAAGCAGGTGGAGGCGCAAGGGGACTCTCTTTTTTCTTTGTAGATGGAAAGAATTACTCCATAGCAGGAATAGAGAAAAAAATGGGAATCAAGGCATCGGCTACTTGTGAGGTTGTCTATGAGAAAGCAGAAGCGGAGCTCTTGGGAACAGAAGGGTATGGATTGACTAGATATGTAATGGGTATGCTCAACGGAGCTAGGATGAGCGTTGCTTGCGAGGGTGTAGGGGTATCTACAGCAGCATATCGGGAATCAGAAAAATTTGCAAGGGAAAGAATCCAATTTGGGAAACCTATCTTGGAGATGCCCCCTGTGAAGAGAATGCTCGATCGAATGGAAAGAGAAATTGCAGCCATGAGAAACTTAATGGTAGAGGCTGCGAGAACCATTGATATGTATTCCTGGAAGCAAATGAGAACTGAAAATTCAAGTGCAACGTTAGAATCCATCAAATACTGGAATGGAATATCTACAGTAATCACACCTATAGTAAAGTTCTACAATGCAGAAACAGCTAATTCAATTTGTTATGATGCTATCCAAATATTTGGTGGGTCTGGGTTTTGTGAAGAGTATGATGTTGCCCGTTTGTATCGGGATATTCGCATTGCTTCTATTTGGGACGGCACATCTCAAATCCAAGTCAATGCTGCTATTGGAGGTATCACACTAGGGTTGTACTCTAAGGGTGTTTTTGGGCAATACATAAAAAATGAAATGCAACTTTTTAGCCCATCAAAGGAACTAAAGAGTATTTATGAACTCACAGAGTCCATAGTTAATTTATACAAAAACTTACCAACATCCGAAGAAAAAGAGTATATATCAAGAGATGTGGTTGTTTCTGCGTGCCGGCTTATCAATGGAATCCTTTTTGAAAAACAAGAGGTAAATCTATCTGGTACTACAAAAGAAAAAAGAGAAAAACTAAGGATTGCTTACAACAAAGACTCATTAGCAGAACTCACAGGGATTAAAGTTCGATTGAGTTAGTCCACTCCAATAACCAAATAACCATTTTTTGAATGGTATGCTCTGGGGATGATGTTTAAAATTTCATTTTTTAATGCCCGGAGCATTTTGGTTTTATAAAAGGAAAAAGAAGTCACTATGCTGATTTCTCTAGCGGGAATGGGCATCTTCAATTTTCTTTTTCGGTGTGGTTCTTTTACATCTTCAAATTCAGGTAAGAGGGTTATACCTAAATCACCATCAACAAGTTTTTTTACAGTTTCAAAACTTCCTGCTTCAATTCTTCCAAGAGAGTTATTTTTACAAACCTTTAAAGCTTGTCCTCGAAAACAATGTTCTTCTCCAAGTATGATCATATCATAATTTTGTATTTGGTCTATGGAAACGGGATCTTCTTCAATCTGAACAGAAGGAGAAAGGTATACACAAAAAGGTTCGTAGTACAAATGTTCTTCTTTGAACTTTTTATTCCCCAAAGGTGTTGCTAAAATTCCTATATCTAATTCATTAGATTCTATTTTTTGTATTATTTGGTATGTAGGAAGTTCAAAGAGTTTAATTTTTAAATCAGGATATTTATTAAACATTACAGGAATAATTTTAATGAGAAGAGAGGAGGATACTGTGGGTATAATTCCAACTCTCAGTTCACCGCTCACAGCATCCCCTTTTTGGCTGTACATAAATTCAAGTCTTTCAGCTTCTTGTAATACTATTTTTGCTTGTTTTAAAAATTCGGCTCCTTCCACAGTTGTTGAAATAGGATTTTTTGTTCTGTCAAAGAGGATAATTCCTATGTACTTCTCCAGTTTTTGGATTTGAAGGCTTAAAGTTGGCTGCGCAATCAACAATTCATGCGCAGCCGATGCAAAATTTCGTACCTTATCCAATGTAACAGCATATTTTAACTGTATAAGAGTCATTTTATGTTATACGCCTACAGGTACTTTTTTCTCAGCTTCCGAGCTGCTATGCATGAGGATATACTCAAAAGCAGAAAGTGCCGCTTTTGCTCCTTCACCCATTGCAATGATAATTTGTTTATAAGGAGTGGTTGTTACATCCCCACAGGCAAAAATTCCATCAACACTTGTCTTACATTTATCATCAATGATGATTTCTCCAAAACGTGTCATTTCAAGAACGTCTTTAGCAAATGTGCTATTTGGAATCAAACCAATTTGGATAAATATACCATCAGTTCTATGGAAATTTTCATTTCCTGAAACTCTATCTATGTATTGTAGTCCTGACACTTTCCCATTATCTGTTTGGATTTCTTTGCTTTGGACATTAGTCATTATATTTATATTGGGAGCTTGTTTTACTCTATTTATTAATATTTTATCAGCTTTGAGTTCAGGTAAAAATTCTAATACTGTAACACTTTTAACAATTCCACTCAAATCCAATGCTGCTTCAATGCCTGAGTTTCCACCTCCTACAACAACTACATCTTTGCCTTTGAAAAATGGACCATCACAATGGGGGCAATAGGCAACACCATTGCCAATATTTTCTCTTTCTCCGGGTACACCCAATTCTCTCCACTTAGCTCCAGATGCTATAATGATAGTTTTGGAATAAATCATCTCTCCAGTGGTAAGATGTATTACTTTTTTTTCACCGGACTCTATAGTTTTTACTTTGAGATTTTTTCTTATTTTAACATTGTAAACTCCGAGGTGATCTTCCATAGACTGCACTAACTTTGGTCCTGTAGTATGTGGTACAGATACTAGATTTTCTATGTCCATAGTATCTTTTACCTGTCCCCCAACTCTGTCGGCAATCATCAAAACATTTAAACCTTTTCTGGCAGCATAAATAGCAGAACTTACACCTGCGGGACCACCCCCAATGATTGCTACATCATATACTTCCGAAGAACTTTCCACATCAATGTTTTCAGGGTGTTCGGATTCGGGATACATTTCTTTGATTTTATCAATTATTTCGGAAATTTCTAATTTTCCATTGGCAAATACTTTGCCATTTACATAGATTGCAGGCACACCTTGGATTTTTCTTTCCGCAATCAATTCAGGAAATAATCCACCATCTATCATTTCATGAGAAATATTTGGGTTGAGTATAGAGAGCTGGTTAAAAGCCTGAACAACTTCAGGGCAATTGTGACAGCTTAGTGATACGATTGTTTCAAACTTCAGAATCTGTGGTAATCTTTTTATGATTGTTTGTAAGCTCTCATCTAATTTGAGAGGGAGGCCACCTGCTTGTAAAATAGCTAGTATCAATGATGTAAATTCATGGCCACCTGGAACACCGCTAAATAAAGTTCCAGATTCTTTTCCTTCTGGAATGACTTCAAAAGTTACACCGCTTCTATAAGAGTAGTTGCCCATATCCAAACGGAGTTTAGATGATGTAGAGGCAATTTCTTCTAGCATTTCTACCAACTCAGACTTCTTTTCATTTGGTTCCTGATTCATTCGAAATACAACAGGTTTCTCCAACTTCTTCATATATTCGCCGATTTGAATAATCATATCTTGGTCTAACATTTCTTATCTCCTTTATAAAACTGTAATACACTCTAGAAACCCGATTTACCGCAGAAGCGATAAATCGGAGTAAATTAAATATTCACAAAAGTAATCTAAATTTGTATCTTAGATTTTTCCTACTAAGTCTAAGCCTGGTTTTAGAGTGCTGGAACCTGGTTTCCATTTTGCAGGACATACTTCCCCTTTGTGTGATGCAACGTATTGAGCTGCCTGTACTTTTCTTACCATATCACCTGCTTCCCTTCCAATGCTATCATCATGAACTTCAATCACTTTGATTAAGCCTTCGGGATTGATTAAAAAGGAACCTCGTAGAGCAAGACCTGCTTCTTCTATCATGATTCCAAAAGATCTAGTAAGGTGACCTGTTGGATCAGCAAGCATAGGGAACTTAATTTTTTTAATGGTTTCGCTAGCATCGTGCCATGCTTTGTGCACAAAATGGGTGTCTGTAGATACTGAGTATACTTCTACACCCATTTTTTTTAATTCTTCGTACTGATCTGCCATATCCCCTAGTTCAGTAGGGCAAATGAACGTAAAATCAGCAGGATAGAACAAGAAAATTGCCCATTTTCCTATTACATCTTTGTCAGTTACAGTTTTAAAAGCTCCATTTTGGTATGCTTCTACTTTGAATTCAGGTATTCTTTGGTTAATTTTTGCCATTGAGTATTTTCCTCTTCCTTATATTTATATATACTATAGACTATAAGTTTTGATTTGTAAAATAAATAATATCTATAGTGTGATAGGCTAAAGCTATAGATTAAGAGGAATGATAGAAAATACTTATGCTAATGGAGTAAAACTTACTACAATTTATTCGTCGTCATCATCAAACTGAGGATCTTTATTGGATGGAGCTTGCTTTTTCTCTTGGTTAGAATTTTTAGAGTCTCCTTTTTTATCTACAGAGGTAGAGGGAGGCAAGGATTTTTCATCTTCACTTTCTTCATCAATTAGAATCATTGAGTCCGGTTTTTTACCTTTTGAGAATGACTTGGCTTCTTTATTGATTGTAACAAATGAAAGCTTAGGTCCAAAAACCCAACCTGACAATATAGGATTATTATAATTATTTTTATTATTTATAGCTTCTAACAAATAGTATCTATCTTCGAGTACTTCATTGTTCATTTTTGCTTTGAAAAGCTTTTCGGTTGTATTTTTAACTCGTGCTACATCACCTTCCATAAGCACAGCTACCCTTTCAGAGTTCGTTTTGGGATCTTTCTTCAAACTTGCTGTTGGATTTTTGATAATTGCATATTTTCCAAACGCCTGTCTACGATTGAGTTCTCTTAAAATCATTGTTTTTAGGTTTTCACTTTCTGTTGTTTGCATGATTTTAAAAAGAAGAAGAGTAGAGTGAAGGTTATTCTTTTGGCTGATAGAAAAAATAATTTCAGGCATTAAGTTTACATTTTCATTCATGGCTTGTGTTAAAAGCTCAAGGGTTCCATTTGCTTTAGAATTTCCCAATCCTTTGATTGCTCCGATTTGGAGGTCTAATACTTCCGAAGGAAGGTATTTTTTAAAGATAGGTAGGTCTTCTGGACGTGAAAAATTCCCTAGACCAGTTAATGCTGCTGCTACTATATTTGTTTCTCCTGAACCCAATCCATGGTTGATCAAAAGCTCTCTTGCATAGTTGCTATTTGTTTTTCCTAGACCTTTGTAAGATGCAATACGTATTTCAGGGTCAGAGGATTTTATTCCAGCAATAAAGTATTTTAAGCAACTATCCCCACCTATCCTTTCTAGAGAGATAAATGCCTGTCTTCTCACGGTGAAACTATCCTGGTTGATGGCTTTTTGTAGAGCAGAGGCGCCTTTTCTGAGCCTTCCGAGTGACTTTGCAGCTTCTTCTCTGACATCGGGTATTGGATGTGTTAAGAGAATATTAGATATTTTTACTACACCATTTTTGGAGTTTTCTAAATTTCTGATTTGAGAGACTCCCTGCTTGGTTATGTAAGACTTTCTATCAGATTCCAATTCACTCAATCCTGGTGGAGAAGAGAGAGTGTCTGTTGCCTCTACCTCCGTTTCTCTTTTCTTTGCTCTCTTCTTTTTAGTATGAGATACAAATGTAGTATTTGGAGGAGTGCTAACGGTTTCTATTTCCTCTATAGTATAGGGTGTATCCCCCGAACTCTGCCTATGAACCAATGGTCGTTTTTGCTTGGATTGATTGGTCTCTAATGGTAGATTTTGAGAAAAAAGATAGGTATGAAATAGGAATGAAAACAAAACTAAAAATAATAATCTTTCAGAGGTAATGTACATATAAATTCCTTTGGAATAAATATCGGAAAATTATCCCTTACTTAGCTAAAATCTAGAAAAATTAAATGTAAAGTAGTAAAAAACCTACATATAAAGCGGATAATTTCTCCGTTACTTACATTACTGGGGATATTGAAAATAAAAAAGATATCAGGCGACATAACTGGATTAAAACCAAGTCAACTTAAAAAACTGAAATCTCTTGCAGAGAGAAGGGTGAAAGATGATTTGCTGATCTCAATGGAGATAGCTCGGACACTTTCGGAGATATCTCTGGAGATAAAACGACAGATTGGTTTGCTAATTGATAGATCTGGGTATTGTAACTATCTCATTGTGGGTGATAATAAGTCGATTGAGATCCCAGAACTAGATAGAACTAGAAGCACAAAGAATCGCCTCAGGGGCATGAGACTAGTTCATACCCATTTATTTGAAGAACCCCTCTCAGAAGAAGATCTCACAGATTTAGTCCTACTTCGATTGGATTATATCACAGCTATTGTCCCTGAAATGGACGGGGTTCCAAAATACTTTTATTCTGCTCATATAAATGTAGATCCTGATGCGGATCTGCCATGGTTTGTATTACAACGTCAGTATCCGGGACAATTAAATCAAAATTTTTTAAGTGAGATTGATGTTCTAGAAGACCAATTATCTAAAAATTTTTCTACCCTTAGAGATGCTACTAAGCTAAATAGGGCATTTTTAATTGGTGTGTATCCAAACACTAAACTAAAGCGACCCATTGAGCACTCTCTATCCGAATTGGCTGAATTATGTAGTACGGCTGGAGTGAGTGTGGTAGATCAATTCTCCCAAAGAAGGCATTCATTAGATCCCGGTACTGTGATGGGACAGGGCAAACTAAAAGAAATTTTATTGAAAGCAGTACAAAAGAATGTTGAGCTCCTAATTTTTGATTTAGAATTGACCCCATCACAGGCGAAGAAAATATCAGATTTTTGCGATTTAAAAGTAATAGACAGAACGCAATTGATCTTGGATATATTTGCCCGAAATGCAAAAAGTAGGGATGGAAAGTTGCAGGTGGAATTAGCCCAATTGAAATACCTAAAAGGTAGACTCTCCGAGCTTGATGATAATATGTCCCGTCTCACTGGGGGAATAAGTGGAATTGGGGGGAGAGGTCCTGGTGAAACCAAGCTAGAGATTGGAAAACGTAGGGTAGAAGAAAAAATTACACGATTAGAAAAAGAATTATCTGATTTAAAAAGAAGAAGGGAACTCAATAGAAAACAGAGAAATAGAAATGATGTACCCGTAGTTGCAATTGTAGGTTATACAAATGCTGGTAAGTCTACTCTCTTAAATGCACTCACTAACTCAGATGTTATTGCAGAAAATAAATTATTTGCAACTCTTGACCCCGTAACACGTAGGGTTAGATTTCCTGAAGAAAGAGAAATTATTTTAAGTGATACAGTAGGCTTTATTCATGATTTACCTCCTGATTTAACCAATGCATTTAAGGCAACTCTAGAAGAATTAGGGGATGCAGACTTACTTCTACATATTGTGGACATATCAAATCAAAACTACCAGGAGCATATCAATGCGGTAGAAAAGATTTTATTGGATTTAGACCTTATGCAAATAGATAGGATAATAGTGTACAATAAAATAGATGCTATGCCTGTTGATTTTTTAATTCCCAACGACGGAATTGGAGTATCTTCTCTGAATAAGATTGGATTTGAAGATTTACTTTTGGAAATTGAAACCAGAGTAAAAGATAAGTGGGCTTATTTCCAGCTTGCTAGAGCATCATCCATAGAGGGAAATATGATAACTTGGTCAGAAACTTCCACCAGTTGAATGATAGTTTCAATCAATTTATTGACTCCGCCTATTAAAAAAACTCCTCCTAATTCTTCTACTCGTTTGATAAGGGAGAGAAGAAATGCTAAACCCTGGCTGTTCAAATATTCTAGATCTTTTAAACCAATGATCATATTGGGGATGCTATGGTCTAATAGGTCATAGAACTCTTCACTGATTTGGAAAGAGTTTTGGTTTCCAATTCTTCCAGTAAAGATTAGTACTTCAATTTTTTTATCATTGATTTCTTTGATTTCGTAGTCTATTAGGAGAGAGTCATAGGTAATTGTAGACATTGTATTATTTTAATCCAGAATATATAAAAGTTCATCCAATATTAAAATACCTATTTTTGTATTGCCAATACTTTTTTTATTTTTATACTCTCCCTTCCAAACAATGGAAATGAATCCTCTTTGGTTGCTGATTTCTCCCTGGTACTCTAAATAAATCCTTCTATGATCTTGCTTGCGGACACATTCGAGCACATCATACTTTGGGAGATTTAGAGAGGGAGTGAGAATTTCATAGGTTATGAGGAAGTCTCTTCCTGTGTCCAAAAAGAGATCAAAGTGTTGAGTAGAATCTAGTAGGGTGTGTCTGGATATAGTGACTAGATTAGAGCTCTTCAAGACGAACTAACACAGTTTTGGACTGAATGATTGGAAGAGTGTCAATTTCTTTAATGGCAGATCTGAGTTCTGATTCCTTGCACTTATGGGTGAGAATGATAACTTCTATAGGCTCTTCAGGGGACTCGTCCTGTCTTACTGTTGAGATCGACACATTTTTCTGGCCCAAATGGTGAGATATTTCTGCCAATACACCAGGTTTGTCAACGGTATTGAAACGAATGTAGTACCTTCCTGTTTCCTGACCATGAGGAGTTATTTTTGCTTCTGGAAATATATTATTTTCAGAAAAAATATCCATATTCCCAATCCTAGATGCATAGAAGATGATATCTGAAAGTATTGCACTTGCTGTGGGGAGTGATCCAGCTCCTCTGCCTGAAAACATAAGAGGCCCTGAATAGCTTGTATTGAGAAAGATAGCATTCATTTCATTACGCACACTAGATAAGCTGTGTGACAGGGGGAGCATAGTTGGTTGCACTCTTGCTTCCATATTTCCATTTATAATTTTGCATATTCCCAATAGCTTTATTCGATATCCTAAACTATGAGCTGTTTTTATTTCAGATTTAGAAATATTTGAGATTCCTTCGACATACATATCTTTGATGTTGATTTTTTTGCCAAAAGCAATTCCTGCCAAGAGTGATACTTTGTGAGCAGTATCTATTCCCTCAACATCAAATGTTGGATCCTTTTCTGCATATCCCAGATCCTGAGCAATCTTTAATGCTGTAGAGTATTCTAAGTTTTCCTCTTCCATTTTGGAAAGTATAAAATTTGTAGTACCATTTAAAATCCCATAAATTCCTTCAAAATCATTTGCTATAAGTCCAGTTTTTATGGAACGAATAATTGGAATTGTACCACCCACAGATGCTTCATATCCAATTTCAACTTTCATTTTTTGAGCTAACGAAAATAATTCCTGCCCTTTTTCAGAGAGAAGTGCTTTGTTTGCAGTAACCACTGTTTTGGAAGAATTCAATGCATCTTTTACTATATCATAGGCAATCTTTGTTCCTCCTACTAGCTCAACTACAAGATCTATTTCTTTGTCTTGGGTAATATCTGTATACTTTGTAGTAGTAGAAATATTTGGATATTTTTTTGATATGTCAGGATTCGCATCACATACTTTATGTAAAATAATTTGTACTCCAGATCTATTTAGTATTACATTAGATTTTTCATTGATTATTTGAATCAGACCAGAGCCAACAGTCCCTGCACCTATTAAGCCAATTTTTATAGTTTTCATTTAACTGAGCTCCAGATTTTCAGATGGTTCAAAATTTGAATTTACACTTTGAACATCATCATGTGCATCCAATAGATCTAATATTTTAATAACTTTTTCTGCATGTCCCTGATCGGTTACTTCCGCTTTAACTGTAGGTATGTATTTGATCCCAGATTCTGTAACTTGAATTCCCTTAGCACTAATTGCGGTTAGAACAGGTTCATAGTCTTCTGGAGATGTGGTCACATGAAATACATCTTCTTCCAATAAGACATCTTCTGCACCAGCTCCCCCCGCTAGTTCAATTAAATCATCTTCAGAGATTTGATCACTTTTTAAAGTGATAAGACCTTTCTTGTCAAAGAGTCGGCTTACACTCCCAGGATTCCCTAGTGTCCCGTTTCCTTTTGTAAGGATATTTTTTATTTCAGGAGTAGTTCTGGATTTTTTATCTGTCACTACCTGAACCATTATAGCAACTCCTCCAGGGGCATAGCATTCAAAGAGGCACTCTTCATAGACAACGCCTTCTAGTTCTCCAGCTCCTTTTTTAATGGCTCTTTCGATATTATCTTTAGGCATATTCGAAGATTTTGCTTTTAAAATTGCTAATCGAAGTCTGGGGTTAGACTCGGGATCAGAGCCTCCCATTCTGGCTGCCACAGTTAATTCTTTTGCTATTCGGGTAAAGATTGCTCCTCTTTTTGCATCGATCGCTTCTTTTTTTCTTCGAATTGTTGCCCATTTCGAGTGACCAGACATAGACTACCCCTTTCTTTAAGTGTTTCTCTTTACCAACTGAATGGATATGAGTAAAAAATTCGAATATTTTTCTAATATAGAAATAGTTTTACCAACTTTTTCGTTCTCATAAAGTATTAGGATTTAGTACAAATTCTTCTTTTACAAGCATGCAAAGTTATATTTCATTTGTAATTATTTATGGAAAGGAAAATCCTTTGATTAGATAGGAAGGTAAAATATATATGGAACCTCTAATTTTAAATATTGAAGGCATGACATGTAATCATTGTGTTAAGTCTGTTAAAAACAGTATTAGTTCGCTTTCCGGAGTAAACAATATAAATGTATCCCTTTCTGAGAATAAAGTAACACTTGAGTATGACAAAAATACTTTAACTAAAGAAAAAATAATTTCAGCTATTACTAACGAAGGTTACAAAGTAGTAAATTAAGAGTTATTTTTTCAATGTTATCAAGGTATCTTCTGGGCTAATTTGGTCTCCAATATGAAAATGTATATCTTCAATTGTACAACTTTTTTCAGAGCGAATGATATTTTCCATTTTCATAGATTCAATTGAGATTATAGGATCTCCCTCTGAAATAGTATCACCAACCTTAACATAGATGGCAATTATTTTTCCTGGCATTGGACTTTGTACACTATTTGAGTTTTTGTTATTACTAATACTTAGGTCAGAGCTTACTTTGAGTGCTACATATTGGGTATTTATCTTTAGGTAGATATGTACTCCATATCTTATGAAGTAAACTTTTCCTAAATCTCTAAAATGTAGTACATTTTCTTCAATAAGGTAGGCTTCGGATAGTGTAGCAAAAGATTCACTTCCTAGAGTTCTAATTAGATAGGAACCCTTTTCTTTTTTCACTGAGTACTCTTCTCCGGACAAAGTAAATTTTACAAACTCTTGGATAGTATTAGAATCAGAGACATAGCATTTATCTAAAGTTTTTGGTTGGAAATGGATTTCACTAAATGCTCGACCTGTAAGATCATGCACTCGAATGGAAGTTATGAAACATGCAATACACAAATATAAGGAGATATCTTGTTTTTGAGAGGGAATAGTTGAAACATATTTTTCAAAAAATCCTGTATTTGGAGATCTATTTTGAAATACATCATGATGTAAAATAGAATTTAATAATAGATCATTGATAGGTAGCCCCAAAATAATAAGATTATTTAGGTTTTGAATACTTTTCAAAATACACTCGGGTCTGGTCTCTGCAAAGGAAATTACTTTTGCTATCATGGAATCATAATAAATAGATACAGAATTTCCACTTTCTACACCAGAGTCAATGCGAGGGGATCCTTCTATACCAAAATAATGTATTGTGCCGGTAACTGGTTTTGTATCTTCTTCAGCACAAATTCTTAATTCAATAGCAGAGCCTTTTCTTGAGGGAACTTTTCCATTTGGGAGAGCTTCAAAAATGGAAGATCCGTCTGCTATTTTTATTTGGAGGTCAACTAGGTCGAGTCCTGTTATCATTTCTGTAACAGGATGTTCTACTTGGAGTCTGGTGTTCATCTCTAGAAAGAAAAAATCTTCATTTTCATCTAGGACAAATTCTACAGTGCCAGCATTTGTGTAATTTATTGACTTTGCTGCTCTTATTGCACTTTCATAAATTTTTTCCCTTGTTGTATCTTTTAAATTAGGAGCGGGGGCTTCTTCTATAATTTTTTGATTTCTTCTTTGGATAGAGCAATCTCTATCATATAAATGTACTACGTTTCCTTGTGAGTCTCCAAAAATTTGTACCTCTATATGGCGGGGGTTTAAAATTAACTTTTCAATAAAAACTGCATCATTTGAAAAAAAGTTTTTAGACTCTCTCTTTGCTGCGGCTAGTTCATGGAAAAAATCTTTTTCAGAGTAAACTCTTCTTATCCCCCGACCACCACCACCGGCACTTGCTTTGATCATTACGGGGAAACCTATTTTTTTTGCTTCTTCTAAGAGCAGGTTTTCATCATTTGACCCACCGTTGTAACCAGGAATTATAGGAACACCAATAGAGAGCATTTTTTTTCTGGATTCTACTTTGTCTCCCATGGAATGTATGGAAGAAGAAGATGGTCCAATGAATATGATTCCAGCATTTTCTACCTCCCTTGCAAAGTCTGCATTCTCCGATAAAAATCCATATCCTGGGTGTATTGCAGTAGCTCCTGATTCGGATGCTATTTTTAAAATTTTATCTATTGAGAGATACGTATCCTTTGCTTCAGAACCATTTAGAGGAAAAGCCTCAGTTGCTTCTCTTACAAAAGGGGACATATAATCGGGAATGCTATAAATAGCTACGGAGGGTATGTTTAAAATCTTTGTAGTACGAATTATTCTACTTGCAATTTCTCCCCGATTGGCAATAAGTATTTTTGAAATATTTTTCATCAAGATAGAGATGCATGTACTACGGGAGTATTTTTCTCTAAGTCTTCATCTAAACTTTTTTTAGTTTCTACCATTTTGTTATAGATTGCATCTCTAAACTCTTCCCATGAATTGTAAAAAGTTGGATCTAAAACTCCTGCTGATTTGTATCCAATTGTGAGATTTTCTTGCACATCCTGGAATTTGCGAATCCCTGATTTAACAAGGATGAGTACAGGAACTTTCTCTTCATATGCAAGTTTTATCATCCCTTTTTTTAAAGGTTTGATTTCCTCACTGTAGGAGTTTGAACCTTCAGGATAAACTATGTAGGATTTTTCTTTTAGACCATCCATTAAATTACGAACTGAAGTTACTATGGTTCGTTGGTGGCTTGTGTCAAAAACTTGAGAACCCATCGCACTCATCCACCAATAAGCAAAAATACTGGATTTGATTGCTTGGTTTGCAAGAAAGGGTTTTGAAACAGCTATACAATCAAAAGGGAAATCTAGTTCATTTATATGATTCAATAAAATCATGTGACCAGATTCCGGTACTTCAATGGGATTGGTGAAGTGGACTTTGGACTTTGTGAGTCGAACCACTGCATGTCCCCAAACCACAGATCCTTTTGTAAACTCTCTGTATTGTTTGAGTCGATTTTTGGTTAGAAAATAATAAATTCCCATGAGGAAGTGGGGGAGGGCAATAGTAAGGATAAGCCCAAGAACAAGGAGATAGGTTTTAATTATCAGGCGTTTGTACCTTCCAGAAAGACCATTGAGATCATCAGAAAGATAGGATAGTGGATTTTTCATTTGAGTACTTTACGGGATAAATTGGGTAAGATAAATCCGCCCTTAGTTGAGAGAGAGCGGATTTTCATTTTGCTACGATTTGTTTATTTTGCTGGTTTTTCTGCTTCGGCTTGTTTTGCAGGTTTGTCTAATCTTTCTTTGTCACCATATCTAGCTAAATCTCTATTCAATACATCTACATCATTGTACTTAAATTTGATTTGCTTGTTAACTTCATCAATAAACACATGTCCGTATGTATCAACTGCATCTCTTCTGAAAACTGGGGGAATACGATTGTCAAACAATGGATACGGGTTTGCTTGGTCAACATAGGGATTGATTCTGTAGTTGTTTGCTTCGCCTTCTAGTTTGAACTTCTCGTCTTTTTGGAGATATTCATTGTCGTGAGGATACTTGAGTGCATAAGCAGTGAAAGCAGCTTTTCTGGATTCTCTACACTTTGTAATAACTTCAAAGTATTTTTCAATTCTTTGCTTTCTTTGCGAAGGTTGTAGTTTTTGGTGTCTCTCTAGAGCTTGTTCAATTTTCAAAGCTTTTAACTTTGCAACTTTTGCTTCCCCGATGAGATTGTACCCATTACCAATAGCACCTTCAATTCTTTCTTTGTTGAATGCGTAGTGGTATTCTCTTGGTTCGTAAAGACGGCTGTAAGCGGGAGCTTCTCTATCTGATTTGAATTTTGGATAGATTTCAGAGCCTCTGCCAAATTCAACAGAAATATCTACAAAGTCTTTGTCTATGGAAGCATTTTTATACTCGCCATTTGCATCGCCTTTTGGATCTTTTTTCTCTAAAACTGATTTGAGTATTTCATCAGTTCCTTCAATGTAGATTTGGGAAAGATCTTCAGTAAGTTGTTCAATATTTGCTTGAGCTTCTAAAAATCTTCTGTAAGAGTTTGGGTATCTGCCCTCGTAATAATAAGTTATACCTTCTTGGAAAAGACGTTTAATTTGATTGTACTTGGCGATCCTATCTCCCTCTGAACCAGCGGGTGCATCAAATTGGGCATCTTTTCCTTCCTTATCTTTACCGGGGTAGTTTCTAACGATGGTTTCAAGGGATCTCATATATTTTAGTATATCGAGTCTGGTTTCGTTTGCTTTGCTCATTACCGGATCAGCATTTATGCCGGCAAGGCTGGCAAGGAACGTGAGCAATACAAGTAGGTTCTTCATTGTCTTTCCTGTCATAGATGAATTTAATTATTTTTCTAAAATTTTTGGTACAATCATAAAAAGCAAGTAATATTTTACTTCCTCTTTTCAAATATCGGAATTAAGGGATATTAGATTGACACCTATTAAACTTTCTTAAATGTTAATTTTTGGGAAAGTTAAATTTTTTCAATTTAAAGTTTTTTATTCAATTTCGGGAATTTATACATGAAAGACACCAAAGTAGATCCATCCCAACAGGGAAAAAAGATTTCATTTCGATCCAAGGACAATACCAAATGTCCAGCTTGTGGAGCAGATCACCAAAAAGAACAACTGTTCCAGGGTGGTGGCCGTTTGATTGCGGGAAATCTTACAAAAGATTTGAGAAGAATCTATGAAAAAAATAAAAAATTTGGTAGAGTCAACCCTAATGACTATGTTATAAATGTTTGTCCTAAGTGTTTATATGCGTCTTTTCCTAAAGATTGGGCTTTGAGCCCGGAAGATCTTCCTAAAATTAAAAATAGTGCGGGCACCAGGAGAACAAATATTGAAAAGATTCTGGGAACATTGGACTTTGCCCAGGATCGAAATTTACCTCTAGGTGCAGCATCCTACCTCTTGGCTATCGACTGTTACCAGCAGAGAGGTCTGACTGTAGCACCCACTCCAAAGAAGGGAGTTTCTGCTATCAAGGGAGCTTGGTACTTTGATGATCTGCACTCTGAGTTCCCCACAATAGGTTACGACAAAGTGAGAGATCTTTTATACAGAAAAGCAACTGTCTGGTATGCATCTACATTGGAAATGATGCAAGCAGGTCCTGAGCCTGTAGACATTGCATCGCAAATATTGGGACCCGATACAGATAACAATTGGGGATTTGATGGAGTTATCTACCTGAATTCTTATTTGACAATGAAGTACAAAGAACAATTGGCACACACTCCAGAAAAACAATTGGATCTTTTAGTAAAAGCCAAAAGATCACTCGCCAAGCTTTATGGTGGTGGTAAGGCTTCTAAGTCCAAGCCTTCAGCAATTTTAGAGTTAGCAAAAGAAACATACGATGAAATGAATGCTACAATTGAAGCAATGGGTGGTGAAAAATAAACCTTGCCCGTATCGGCTTTACTCTTACAATACAATGGTACTGGTTTTTATGGATTTCAAAAACAAACAGCACTGATAACAATCCAACAGTCTCTAGAATCAGCTTTGGGGACTATTTTAGGAGAAAAAGTAAAAGTCACCGGAGCCGGAAGGACTGACACAGGTGTTCATGCTGTGGGTATGGTTGTAAGCTTTTTTTCAGGGAAACCTATTCCCAATTACCATAAGATGATTTCATCTCTCAATGCACTCTCTTCAGAGGGTATATATGTAATCGCTGGTAGGGAAGTACCTGAAAAGTTCAATGCTCGATTTTCTTGCACGGAACGAGAGTATGAATATTGGATCCTCAATACAAAATTCCCAAACCCGCTTTTGCAGAATAGGGCTGTATGGATTCACAATCCCATCAACCTAGATCGAGTGGAGTCAGAATTGAATAGTATTTTAGGGAAAAATGATTTTAAAAGTTTTGCAAAGGCTACATCTATCAAAGAAAAACCAACAGAGAGATTTATTTCTCATGCTGGACTAGTCAAATCTAATGATTGGAATGGACTGTTGAAAATCAAAATTAGAGGATCCGGTTTTTTACACAATATGGTTAGAATCTTGATTGGCAGTATTTTGCAGATATCCAATGAAAAATTAAAGGTTGGAATACGGGAAATTATGCAGATGCAGGATCGAAAAAGTGCAGGTATCACACTTCCTCCCTATGGGCTATATTTTTATAGAGCGTACTATAGAGAGTATCCGGAGATAGATTCCCTTTATAATTCAGAAATTCTTTATGAGCGTAAAATCATTTGATTAAATTTTTTTTAATAGTACTTTTGTTAGTAAGTACTACTCCACTTTTTGCGGCTGAGAGTAATCCTCTAGAACTTGGTTTTTATTTGGGAGCATCTAGTCCATTGCCTGGTAGTGATACATCAAGAGTATTAGATTCTAGTTTGGGATTGGGTTTATTTGGAAGGGTACAATGGCCTTGGATTCTTTATACTGAGTTAGGTACTAATTATACAACCTACCTCTCCACAACAGAAAGAAGATTAACAACTATCCCTATTTATGGATCGTTAGCTTATAAGCTTCCTCTGGATTTACCAATTTCCATTTTTTTAAAGGCTGGAGGAGGATACGCTTACACTGTTGCTAGACCTGCCAATACAGCAAAATGGGATCCAATGACCACATTGGGAACAGAGTTTAGTTTTGTGGCAGGAAAAAAAGTAAGGATCGGAATACGTCTTGATTATCAGAGAATTTATGAAACTATTGGCACGGAACCTCCAGTTGAATACCAAATATATACGTCTACCTATGCACAGGACTATAGATTATCAGATCCTTATTTTTATAAGTTAAAAGATGCAGATTTTTTTCATTTTAATTTGATGTTAACATTTTTATTATAGAAGGTATTATGCTTAAGATATTTATATTCAGTATTTATTTTTTCTTTTTCTTACATTGCACTAAGGATATAAGCAATGTAAAATATACAAATCTTCCCGTGCTGAGTTCATTATTTAACAGTAGGATGCTTTTGTTGATTAAGAGCACTTTTGCTACAGATAATCCTTTGGAGTTTTTTGAAATAAATAGTAACCAAATTTATAGAGATACAGATGATAATACTCTAGATGTTTCTAGTTTGCCAAATCTCTCAAGTTTACCAATTTATATAGATTTTGGAGAACTAAGAATTGCTTCTAAATACGAACCAAGGGGTCTTGAGGCATTAGAGTCAGTTCGGGATTCTAAAAATTTCTGGGACTTTATTGCTCCCCAAAGACAGGTATACTGCTCTCAACCATACACATTGTTTTCAAATTCATGTGATACAGATCAAGGATTGGCAAGATTCTCTGAGTTCATGACAGGAGCGGGGGCAAAATACCCTTCAAATGACCCCACCTCAGAATCAAGGGGATTTGATGGAACACAGTACTACCACGCAGGAGTGTATATTCGTTCATTTGTGACAGGATATGCCATAGAGGGAGGAATTATAAAAACAAACACCCGATTTGACAACAGAGAAGTTATAGGTTCCAATATAGTCCCTAGAAATAGTTATAAACCAGGTGCATCTGATATAGAGAAACAAACTCTAACTCCATTTATGTATCCAGTGTTTTACACCGTAGGGGAAGGTCATAAAGATATGACAATACGACCAGGATTTGATCCCTATATAATTGAAATGAGGGTTAATATAAAAGAGAATATGATGGTTCATTCGTGGACAAATTTTACGGGTAATATACAGACTATTGTTGGTTTTAGTGATTGGAGGAATAACCATGCAGGGGAAGTAGATATGGGTGGAAATATTTTACTCAGAGCAAGGGTCATTTATCCAGAAACATCTTCCACATTAACTATTACAGGAGGAACTAGAAGTTTAACGTCTTACTATGCACTATATAGGATTGAAGAAATAGATTTTAAAAACCAACTTCCACTGGCAGCAACTCCTGTTAAAGGATCCTCTGCAAATATAAAATATATTCATAGTGGTACTTATAGACTTAAGTGTATCCAAGATGTCACACCCTTGGATGGATATCCAGAAACTTCCATTAGAGAAACAACTTTTACTGTCACTGATGCAATTCGTCAGAGTATAAATGTTGATTTGACATGTCCTTAAAAATCAAATAATTCTTTGAGTTGGTCAAATAAAACTTCGTTATACAAAATACCTGCGGAATAGGTGGATCTAGTTAGGGCAATGTAGTACTGTGATCTAAGATAAGGATCTTCTAAGTTTTCAATTCCAATTAGTATTACAAATGGACATTCCAGTCCTTGAAACTCATCTATTTTAGAAAAACCAATAGAGTTTTCAGTTCTATTTTTAAATGGGGTAATTTTATAAAATTTCTTATTATCATGAGAATATATATTTTTGGTAGTTAATTCTTTTGAGAAATCTAAAGAATTTGGAGCTAAGATAATGATTTCTTCATTTGTGAGCTTAAGGTATTTAATAGCATAATCTATTAATTCGAAGATTTTAATAGAAGCATCTTTCTCATCTTTATAACCAATAAATTTAACATTTAAGGCATCGGGAATTCTGGAATAGGAAAGTTTTTTACCTCCTAATAGATTAGCGATTTGGAAAATTTCAGCCGGGTTTCTAATATTTGAATTGAGAGAATACTTTTCATGGGGTATCATAGAAATAATATCAATAAAGTTTGTTTCTATATCATGATTTTTTTGTTCTTTATCTAAACAAACCAACCATTTTCCATTTGTCATACCACTTTTAAGTATGCTTTCCATAGTATCTAGTATATCATTTGAAATGATATTTTGAGCTTCATCCAATACGATAAAATCATAATTATCTGTGTTATCTTCTATAAATTTAAATTCATAATAAGAATAAGCAAAAAGTAAATTATTTTCTTCAAATGAGTTTCTAATGTAATCTCTTAGATTTTCAGAAGAACAAAGATATAAACATTTCCAATTATTTTCAATTCCAATTTTTAGAGCATTAAAAGCCATCAACGTCTTTCCAGAACCCACTACACCAGAAAGAATCATCCTTGGGTGTTTTTTAATTCCTTCTATGATTGAGAGCTGTTGGTTATTTAATGCTACCATAACTTTATTTTGTATATCTCTTCTTCCCGGAAAGCCTGGATAATAATTCCCATTCATTAATATAATGGATTTTATTTTTTCTCTCTCTAAGAGATTAATTGTATCACTTTTCATCCTTCGATTAGCTGTATCTAATATTTCAAATAGGGAATATTGGTTTAAATCTTTGTGAAAGATGATAGAAAAATTTGATGAAATAAAATTTGGAAAATGGTGGGTCTCATTTTTATTCATAAACAATAGACCTATGATTGATTGTTCATCGATTGGAGGATGTAAGTGATTGTTGATGAGAAAAAAATCTTTTAGCATTTTTACTCCGGTTTCAACTTGTTCCAACGGACCTGAATAAAAATGTTTGATGTGGTCTTTCCAATCCTTTTCTCTGGAATCATAGATTTGCCATTTGTTATCTTCATATCGAAACTTAGCATTTTTAAGCTCTACTACAAACACACCAATTGGACATACAATTATATAGTCTAATTCACGAACGGGAAGACCTGGATTGATAAATTTAAAACTATAGTAAATATCCCAATCAACAGGTAACTCTTTTAGAAATCGAAAATAAAATTCTTTCTCTTTGCTGTTGTCGTATTTTTGATTTTCAGGATATTTTTCGGGGTATATCATTTATTATGTATAAGTTAGAGAAAAATTAAGATGAGTTTTAATTTTTCTCAGGAAAGAAGGGTAGGTATAGTTTTATTTTAAAAACTTATGAATTTTTAGAATTTTTTTCCAAAATTTCCAATGCTTTTGCCCTAAGTGTAGGATGAACCTGAAAGTCATCGGGGTTAAGATCGGTGCCTTCTGCCTTTTTTACAGCTTTGTAAGCACTTCGACCTAATAACTCACCCAATGCAAAGATCATTCTTTGGAAGATCTCATCAATCTTTTGGGTATATCCAGCTTTTTTGTAGTACCCATATGCTAACATTGGTAACTTTCTGTCATACATATAGTAATCTCCCAAACGTATCAAACCATCTTTATAATTTGTTTCCATAAAGATTTGTTTTGCTTTGGTATAGTCTTTGGAATTGAATGCTGTATTTCCTTCCCGTATTAGCTCGGCTCGCCTTTTAGAATCCATTGTGTTCCTTTGAATCAGTTGTCTGTAAAACTATAGAGAACGGCTGATGAAAACCCAGCCCGTGCAAGTTCTAAAATTTTAGAGTCAGCTTCTTCTTCATTTTTGTATTCACCAACAATCACTCTAAAGATATTTAAACCATTTGTTTTTGAGTTTTCTATATAGACTGCAGAGAAACCTTTTTTAGATGCCCATTCTCCATATCGAAAGGCATTTTCATCATTCATAAATGCTCCGATTTGGATTCCGAAACCTTTTGGGAAAACTTTTTTTCTGGTTAAGTCAGAGAATCTAACATTTTCTGTAGGTGTAAAGCCATTTTGGAGAACAACACTAAGATTTGTAGGAGGGATGATTCCAGTTTCAATTGTTTGGAGTGGTTTTTTTTCAACACTGGGTCTGGAGCTGGGCATATCAATTTTGGCAACTTCATTGATTTTTCTTTGTGAAGGGTTGATACCAAATTGGCTCACTCCTAAAACTTCAATCTCAACTTGTGTGGATCCTTTTTTGGGAAGATCAATTTTCGTTGCTGCTGTTTTTGAAAGTTCAATTTGGTTGGACTTCTGGCTTTCCGGTCTATCATTGATGCGGACGATGACAGAAAGTCCATTGGATGGATTGGTGACTCTTACAAGTGTATGGAAAGGAAGATCCATAAAGGATGCTGTATACTGGCTGGGATTGTAAGGTTCTCCACTTGCTGTTTGCATGAACTTGTCAGAATAGCTAGAGGCGAAGCTTGATAATTTAGGAAGTGTGTCTGCATAAAGAAAAGGGGCTATGAAAGCCCCTATTACAAAAATTATCTTTTGGAACATTTAGGACCTTTACTGAATGATTTTCATGTTTTTTAATTCACGAACTACAGTTTTTGTTATTTCATTCATTATCGGCAGATTCCAAAAATAAGGAATAGTAAAGTCAATTACAATACTATTTTCTTGTTTTTCTTCTCTCTTTCTACCCAAATCCAAAATGTCTTCAAGGCGTATTAAATCCAATTTGAATTTAATATGGATGCCCTGTTCCTCTTGGGAGGGGATTCTGTGTATGTCCAAAGAGGTAGAAGAATTTTTCTCAATCTGGTCGATTACATCAAAAGCTCGTTCTACTTTTTCAGCTTTGGGTCTTGCGGACTTAGCTATTTTCCTTGGAGTTGGTTTAGAAGCTTCAGAAGGCTGGGAACTTGTTTCGGGACTAAATCCCTCTTCTGATTCCTCCATTTTTTTTCGTTTCTTTGGTACTGGCATTTTACTTCTCCGTGAAATTAAAGATAGCTGCCGAAATTTCTTCAATATCTTCTACAGCTTTGATTGCCTGAGAATAGGCTCTCTTATTTTTCTTTAATGATTCCGTAAACTCGATGAGATTCATCCCATCTCTATTAAAATTTTCATAGATTGACCTGGCTGGAAATACTACGGGCAGGCACTCTACATATTCAGGAAGTATATCTTGAAAATACTCTATCACTTTTTCTTTGTTGGATTGCGCATTTGTAAAAGAGGGGAGTATTTGAAAATTACCCTTTTTATCTGGGTTCATTTTTATAATTTCTTTTATGACAGGTAGAAGATTGTCTTTAAATGCAGATTCATCATTTGTAGAGGTTCTCATAGGTATAACAATCCGATCAGAAAAAGCACATGCAAATTTTGTATGAAGACGGCTTGTGCTTTCACCCGGTATGTCAAGAATTAATAATTCATTATGAGCCGAGATAGAAGTAATACCATCTTGTATCACTTCTTTTTGAGTACTGGAGATATGGTGGAAAGAAATGTTATGCGATAAACGATTTTCATCATTTCTAGAATTCCACCAACTTTGGAGTGTGCCCTGGGGATCTAATTCCACAAGTGCAATGGAAGAAAAACGCGTGGTAACATTTCTGGAGAAGGCAGAATTAACCGAAAGAGTACTCTTTCCAGTGCCACCTTTTGTCTGTACAAAACTAACAATCATATTCATTTCCCGAAGAATTTATAGAATGCGTTCAAAAAAAACTACTCTAACCACATCCATTTGCTTCTAAGTCAATTTTTTTAAAGATAGGCTGTGGGTCAAGATAGAAATTTGAATTTCGGTTCAATTGTATTTTTAAATAAATTAGATACAATTTATTTGATAAGTAGATATTTGTTATGTATATTTGGGGAAAGTTTAGGGGGGAGGGTTTAATGTGAATTTACATAGTGGGTTTGATTTTTATGTTGAATGCTAAATTTTATCTATTCAGCGGGTTTGCCTTTAACGCTAAAGGACTATCTCTCTTTTTTAATTTCAATTCTTCTTTAATCTCAAATTTCTTTGTTACTTTTTTCTTCTCTTTAGGCTATACACGAAAAAGTGGACACTTTTTAAAAATTAAAAAGGAAGGTGTCTTCAATGAGAAGATCAAAATATTCAGAGGAATTCAAAAAACAAGCTATTAAGCTAGTTCTAGAAAGTGA
>CAMCZP010000040.1 GCA_945887855.1 Leptospira interrogans serovar Manilae
ATATACTTCCTATATATTTGATGAGAGATATGATAAATGATATAAACAATCAAAAAGAAAAATAGAAATAGAAGGGAATTAAAGAGCATTTCAAAAACTAAACTTATTTATTTTTATGATATAGCAAGGAAAAAAATATAGTAACCTTATATTTGAAAAACTCTATAAAATATGGACTGTTATAATATATTTTTTGACTATGATGGTGGCATTGGTGGTGGAACTGAACCAAAAATTGAACTCAATTCCCCAACTTCACCTGCTTTTACCCATGCAGCCATTCCCTGTTTCCAGACCAATGTTTCACGTGTAAATTGATTCTGACCTATCATAGTTTTCAGCTGATCCAAACCAAAAGGCCCTGATTGTTGGCCATTCACAGCTATAAAATAACTAATTGCTTGGGGGATAGGCGGAGGTCCTCCTGCCTGTGCAGGACTAGAGGTAAATGCTTGGTTCATCATACCTGCCATTCCTGCTCCCATCCCTATACCCAACCCAGCACCCATCATTCCACCTGCTTCTCCCGGATTCTTAGATGCATTTTCCAATGCAGTTGCTGCTTGGAATTTGGTATATTGGTCTAAATTTCCAATTACATTCATTTGGCTACGTTTATCAATTGCCGCTTCGACTTCAGGAGGCATGGAAATATTTTCTATGAGGAATTTTTTTATTTCAAGACCCATTGCCTGAAAGCTTTCCCCTAAAAGGGCTTCAATTTTTGAACTGAGTTCTTTATAGTTAGATGCCAAATCCAAAGCTGGAATTTTTAATTCTCCGAGTGCATCGGTAAACTCTGTAAGAACCTGAGATTTCAATTGGTCCTCTAGGCTTTCAATTTCAAACTCGGAAGAAGTACCTGCAAATTGCTTGAGCAATGTTTCTACATTTCCCACTTTGAAGCTATAGGTTCCAAAAGAACGAAGTCGAACTACCCCAAATTCTGGATCCCGTAAGGGAATGGGGTTTTTAGTTCCCCACTTCTGACCTGTAAATGTTTTGGTACTCACAAAGTAAACATCAACCTTAAAAGGGGAACTAAATCCATATTTCCATCCTTTTAGTGTTGTTAGGATTGGTAGATTGTTTGTTGTAAGTTCATATCTGCCGGGAGAAAATATATCAGCAAGTTTTCCTTCATTGATTAGAACTGCAACTTGGGACTCTCTAACTGTTAGCTGGGCACCATTCTTAATTTCATTATCTTTTCTTTCAAATTTATATACAAGGGTATTTGAGGAATCATCTAAATACTCTATAATATCAATAAATTCACCTTTTAGTTTGTCAAAAATACCCATATATCACCCTACTCCTTGAGCCCAATTTCCCATTCATTCAGTTGGTTAGTTGATTGGATTAGTCATTACTAAAAAAATCAATTTTAATTTAAAAAACTTTTTACTAGACTATCTAGAACCCTCTAAACTCAAACTGGGGTGGAAATACTCCACAATAGGATTGGGGATAAACTTTAAGACTGCTGCTTCTTTGGTATAGATTACGCTACTGAGTATAAAAATAAAAATGCTAATCGCAATCCCTAAGCTCGCGAGTATCACATCTTTTCCTACCTGACGGAAAGTGTCCAAGTAAGGGCGATCTTTGCTGGTCATGATATGTAGGATAACTTCTCTTCCTGCCAACATGCCAAGGAATACCCAAGTAGTTGACATAGGAATATTGCTCCATCTTTGGAAAATTAAGAGAATAGATGCATAGACCAGATCTACAATGGTAGCTGCCTTAGCTGACTTTAGATCTGTTTTTTCGCTCACAACTTCTTGGATTGTTCCACCATTTGTTTTGATAATCAAGGTAAGTGCTAAACTTATAATAAACAGGGCAACAATCACTTCTATGAAACTAAGCTTTCTTGGAAGAAAAACTGCAATATTAGCGGTGTCCTGCAACAACCAGGCTATCCACAAAAAGGATGTGGAAAACCACTGAGCAGTCTGCCAGAAAGTTCCTGAATCCTCTTCACTTTCTGTATCTTGATAGTCTTTTTTAAATACAACGGATAAAGTTCCCCAAATAATCAGAGCGGATGAAAAAGCAATCCCATACCCTAAAAAGGATTTGGTTAACATTTTCTCTATGTTTTGTCCACCAAACAAACCCAATATTAAGAAAGTAGTTGAAATAGGAGCTTTCAAACGAGTGATGATTACTAAGACAATGGGCGCTAAAAGCTGGATTAAGTTGTATACTTTAGGAGGTTCAAATTTATCTAATCTATGGAAGTGAATTTCTCTGTCATCTATTGACCAGCCGTAAAGATGCACAATGTACAACAGTCCACAAAAAATTATTACCTTTGGTAAAAGGGCGCCCTCCCTCTTGCTTTCAATAAAAGTTCCTATTGTTTGGATTGCATCATTTCCCGCAACGGAAAAGGCTGCAACAGTGAATGCAATCCATCCCAAATAATAGGAATCCATTCCAAACTTATATCCTATAATAATTACAAGTGCTATAAAAAATGTAAAAAAGTAAAATTTTACCTCATCTGATGGAGATGAATTTGTGTTTAGCTTGTCTTTTTTTTCCATATACCAAGTCCTATTTATCTTGTTACCAGAAAATTGTTACAATCATATTTCAAAGATCTTACTTTACGATAACGAAATTTATTTTTTATTGAACAAGAACCGAAAATTTCATTTTTTGGTAGAACCCTTATGATTTTTGTACTCCTATTTTTAGCATCATCCCTAATATCCTATTTAGCTCCAGAGACACCTAATTTTAAAACCCTAAAAGAAGCTTTTGTAAGCTCTGAAGCCATTCTTTATGACAGAAGCGGGAGAATCCTACAGGAAACAAGATTGGTAAATACCGAGAGGAAGTTGGAGTGGATAGAAATTTCCAGTGTTTCGGAATATTTCTTAGATGCTGTTTTACTGGCCGAAGATAAAAGATTTTTTTCACATTCTGGGGTGGATTGGATGGCTGTTGGCTCCGGAATATTTAGGATGTTTACCGGGGGAAGTCTTCGGGGAGCTAGCACAATTACAATGCAGCTTGCAACAATTGTGGATGCCAACCTGAGGGCAAAACAGAGGTGGAAAACAATACCCCAAAAATGGAACCAAATGTTTGCTGCAAAATCCATGGAAGCAGAGTGGACCAAAGAAGAGATCCTGGAAGCATACATTAATTTAGTGAGTTATAGGGGTGAATTGGTAGGCATTCATTCCGCATCCCGAGGATTATTTGGAAAAGATCCACATGGCTTGAATTCCCAAGAAGGAATCATATTAGCTTCCATGATAAAAACCCCCTCGGGCACAAAAGATAGGATCAAAGATCGTGCATGCCACCTCCAATTTCTCCTGCTAAAAAATAATGATTGTGAGGATCTTTTTGGACTCATTGAATCCACCCTCTCAAAGCCATATAGAATCCAACCAACCCATAAAAATGCAAAACATGTTGCAGATCGATTGCTTGAAAAAAATAAAAGAGGTTTTTTCTCCACCCTTGACAAAGAACTGCAAATATTCTCAAGAGAAGCCCTCCGAAAACAATTGTTAGTTTTAAGAGAAAATCATGTTTTTGATGGTGCTGTCTTAGTTAAAAAAAATGACTCCAATGAAATTATAGCTTATATCGCCAATCCAGGTGAACTATCTTCAGCATCCGAAATGGATGGCGTGCAAGCAAAACGACAGTCAGGCTCCACTTTAAAACCATTTCTCTATGCCCTTGCATTTGAAAAAAAACTACTAACACCATTGAGCCTACTAGATGATAGCCCTGCAGAGATCCAGGTTGGAACGGGGATCTACAACCCAACCAACTACCAATCAAATTACAATGGAATGGTGACTGCAAAGGTAGCACTTGCATCTTCTCTCAACATACCTGCTATCCATGTATTGGAAACAGTTGGAACGGATGACTTTGTAAATCTTTTGGAAAAATTTGGATTTTCAGATTTACAAAGACCTGATCACTATGGACTCTCCATTGCTCTAGGATCTCTGGATGTAAGCCTCTGGGAACTTGTAAATGCCTATTCAGTCTTTCCCAAACGAGGTATTTTCAGTCCACAAACCCTCGTATTTCAAACCCCAAGAGGTACAAATCTTGTGATTTCACCAGAAACCTCATTTTTAGTTTCTCATATTCTTGGAGATCGGGATGCAAGGGCACTCACCTTTGGACTGGAAAGCCCCCTCTCCACAAGGTACCCTTCCTCCGTCAAAACTGGCACAAGTAAGGACATGAGAGATAATTGGTGCATAGGATTTTCTTCTACGTACACTGTGGGAGTTTGGGTGGGGAATTTCAATGGTGATCCCATGTGGAATGTGAGTGGAATCACAGGAGCAGCCCCCATCTGGGCAGAAATCATGGACTATCTACACAAAGACTTATTGATAGCGGAAGAAATACCTCCGCAAAATATTATAGAAAAGATCATAACAAATACCAATGGTTCTATAACCAGCAAAGAGTACTTCTTGAAGGGCACAGAAACAAATACAATCCCCGAACCATCCCTCTCCACCATAAATGGGATTGTATCACCTACCAAGGATTCTGTGATTGCTCTTGATCCGGATATCCCACCCGAAAGACAAAAAGTGTTCTTTAAACCCAGGAAATTTTCGAAAGATTTGGATTGGGTTTTAAATGAAAAAAAAATTGGTTCTGCTTCTGAAATTCTCCTATGGTCACCGTTGAAGGGCGAACACACCCTTGAACTCTTTGGAAAATCCAAAGCCATTGATAAAATAAAATTTATAGTAAAATAAATTTTATTTTTTTTCTTTATAATTCTTTTGCTTACATATACAATTTGTTAGTCTAATGATTACTCATTTGTTTCTTTTGTTATTCTCAATATGAGTTAAAATAGAGGAGTTAAATAATGGCAACATCTGAAACCAAAAAGAAAAGTTTGTTTGTTATCAAATCAGAAAAGATAAGAGCTATTATGGAAGCAATGCAAAGAAGAGGAAAGTCAAATCTATTAGAAGAGAAATTGGGAACAATTTTACTTGGAGGATTTCAAAATCCTACCCCTCCTCCCGTGAACCAAAAGTCATCCCCATAAAAAAAAAGCTCCCTAAGGAGCTTTGCTTATTTTTAAAAATTTTCTTGCTTGGGAAACGGTCTACCAAATACCCTTTTCTTTCAGGGGGATTAGCTCAGTTGGCTAGAGCGCTTCCTTGACATGGAAGAGGCCACTGGTTCAAATCCAGTATCTCCCAAACCCCTATTTTTTAAAAGGCTTACTAGATGGACTATCGTTCCCTGTGGTTAATTCTTTTGAAATTCCAGTTGTATGAGAATCCACTGTTCTAAAAGAAGTTAGGTGTTGTAAATCCTTCTTCATTTGGTTTCTCACGATATTGTCATCTTCAAATTCCAATGCATGTCTCAAATAAGTAGCGGAAGCCGCTGTATCTGCAGATGCCAAACCAATTGATGCTCTAATTCTTACATCTGTTCGGTCACTTTTCAAAGAATCTACTAGATCAAACATTCTTTCGTTATCACTTGGTTTGATTCCCAAAATAGCACTTAGGAGGGAAACTTTTGTAAATTCATCTTTTTCAGCTTGAAGAGCAGTTGTTAGAATTTCTAAAATTTCGGCTCTATTTGTATTTCGTAATCCGTCTGCTGCACTACTTCTCACATAATAATGTTTGTGAGTTAAACCAGCTTTGAGTGTTTCAATTCCTATTTTCACAGCATCTGCAACGGGTCTATACTTTACACCTTCAATCTCTTGGACATTTTCCAAACGATAGATCAAAGATCCAATGGATCGAAGAAGTTCTCCTGTAGCGTTCACATTGTTCATATCTTCAATTTTGGGTAGGTTAACTTTGTCTTTTTCTCCTACCTTTTTTTCTAAAGTTGTATAAACATCTACAAGTGCCTGCATCCCTCTTTCAGATCCAATATCTGCAATAGCTTGGGCTATTAAAAATTTAATGACTGGCTCATTGTTTTGAGGGAGATCAACGTTTACCAATGGTTGGTCTTCTTCTGGATTTTCAGGCTGGACTACACCTTTTTTAGGTTCTCCATAAGTGGATGAACCCTTAAGAGCGAAAATAAGTGGACGAAGAGCTCGTTTACTTTTAATCCTGCGCAGATTTTCGACTGCAATAATGATTTCTCTTATGGTTCCATGTTTTAATTTTTCTACTTGTTCTTGAAAATATCGATCACTACTTTCTTTATAGATTTCCATATCATCCGCAGACAAACCTGCAGTTAACAAGGTAGCAATCAGAATGCTAACTCTAATCATACTTTTCTCCTACTCCTAAGTCGAACTTAAATTTATAAGGATTTTATTTCCACTTCTTTTTACTAGTTAGTACAAAATCATTTCTTTTTGTTTAAGAAGTGGGTTTTTTTTGGTCAGAAGAAATCCTAGATTAAGAATCTCATGGAAGGGTAGTTTCCTGATAGCTAGGCTATTTATGACATAACTGCAATAACTATCTTTTTCCGCCGGCAGGCGGAAAAAAGCCTAGGATTGTTGCGAATAAAATTGCAAAAACCTACTTTTTGCAGGAAAGCCATTTATAACTAAATTTTCTTATACCTTAGGGTAGAAATTATCTCATAGTAATAGAATCCCCAAGGGAAACTTTGGATTCTTCTTTTAAAAATAAAACTAAACCCTTTCCTGTCAATTCCCCGTAAAATCGGGATTTATTCTGAGAATAGTATTTTTTTTCACGAACTGTAGCCTTAGAGGAAAGATATTTAGCAAAGATAGGATCATTTTTTAATCGCCATTTTTCATCCCTTTCTGCTGCCTCACAGATGTGTTGGATTGATCTTTTTGCTTTGGATCGGAGATAGATTTCTTCAAAATCTCCAAAGTACCTTCCCAATTGAAAATCATCAGCTTTTTCTAGGAATTTTTCTAATTTCTTAATCTCAGAAAGATTTTTTTGGGAATATTTCCCTCGCAAATAGGCTCCCCGAGAAAGTATGTGAATTTGGTAAAAAGGATAAGAAGCAGGGTTTACAGATTGCCTATCTATGAAACGTTTCCTGGGAAGATAGTACTCTATCATTTGGGATGGCATATTTTTTTTATATTCCTTCACCATGGTGGAATTGGTTAGATATTCTATTCTATCAAAGTCTCTTGCTTCTTCCGTGAACAAAGGGAAAGAGAATAAAAAAATACAAATTGTATATTTTTTAATCATATTTAAGAGATTGCGTACGAATTATTTAGATTTTTTATATACATGCCTAGCTTCCAATCAAAAAATCGGGAACAAAACCAGTTTTATCTTTTAGATACAATCCTGTTTTGGTATTATAAATATCGTAACGATTTGAATTTTTCTCTTAAAAAAGCAAAAAATTACTACCTTACCTATCCAATTTTCACTATTTAATTATAAAATTAAATCCAATCATATTTTTTTATTTCCTCATAAAAATTTGGCATAGTTTATGCTTATTAATCTAACAGAAAAAGGAATAGAGGATTCAAAATATGAGAAAATTTGGAATAATGTTTATTTTCTGTGCAGCACTACAAATCAATGCTTATGATTTAGACCAACTAGAAGCAATTTTTAAATCCACACGACTTACTGAACTCCCTCAGATTGCTGTAAATTTAAGCGCTAGAGGTAGTATCCTCCAATCAAAAGGACAATACAAAGAAGCTATTGAACTCTATACTCAGTCTTTACAATTACGTGATAAACTTGGACTTAGCAAAACTTCAGGATATGCAACTGTTTTGTTTTTAAAAACAATTGCTCACCACAAAACTGGTGAATCTTGCGTAGCCATGGGAAATATCAACCAGGTGATAGAAATTTATAATTTTCTCGGCAAGGATTCTGAAGCTAAAATGGCAGAAGAAGAAGGATTAAATGTTTATAAAAAATCATGCCAAGGAGATTTACTCACCCAAAATTGATTCCAATCCCCCGTATATCCCTTAAGTAAGGGAACTCTTCCCTTACTCTTTTTAACTCATCCATTGAAAATGATACTTCTAATACTTCTTGGGACTCTGATTTTAGAATAGTTTCTGCACCCAAAGGAGAGAAAAAACCACTGTAACCATTGTGTGATAGCTTTTTTACCTTCCCCGCAACACCCACTCGATTGACCCCAATGGTATACGCTTGGTTTTCAATAGCCCTTGCTTTTAAAAGCGCCAACCAGTGATGAATTCTAGTAGATGGCCAGTTGCCTATCACAGTGAAAAGGTCTGTCTTCCCAACACTTGATCTAAATACTTCCGGGAATCGGAGATCATAACAGACCAAAGGAGTAATGTTTACACCCCTCCAAGAAAAGGTGATTACTTCACTGCCTGCTGAAAAATATTGATCCTCTCCCGCAAAAGAAAACGGATGAATTTTTCTATACCTCCAAAAATTTCCTTCGGGAGAGACCAAAGAAAATGTATTGAAAGGAAGACCTTTAGAATTTGCCTCTATCCATCCCCCCCCTACCAAAGCATTGGTTTTTTGTGCCATTTCCTTCAAAAAACTTTCGGTTTGCCCCAATCTCTCTTCACAAAAAAGTTTACTATTCATTGTAAACCCAGTGGAAAATGTTTCGGGTAATAAAAGTAAATCTTTATCTGTAATACTAATCATTAGTTCTCGAAGGAGAGAGAAATTGTGTTCTTTGTCCTCCCACTTCATTCCAAACTGAATTGCAGCTATCTTAAAATAGTTCATATCCTACAATCAATCATTCCTATTTACAATAATTTACCAGAAGAAAAGAATGGGGTTTGATGAATATTTTAAAGCAAGTTTTATCTTTTTTTGAAAAAGAAACTATCCCTCCCTTAAAACCTTTGCAAATTGAACAGTCTGCTATGGAAAGAATTCAGATGCAGATAGCATCCCGACCTAAAAATATAAAAAGCAGTTTCCAGATAGAATTGGTATTTAAACCCAATAAGGTTGAATATCGTGTGGGATTTGTAGAATCCAAAGAACAAGAGCTCCTTTTCTCCTATCCTGTCCCCCTCCAACTAAATAAGTTAGATGAAGAGTTTTTACAAAATTGCACTTTGGAGTATGATGCGTCCTCAGGAAATTTTTTACTTTTCCCGGATGTATTGGTATCAGCAGAAAATACTCCATCCAAAAATATAATAAAATTTAATATAAATAAAAATATTATTCATCCCTCCTCCGAATTAAAAGAATTAGCATTAGATAAAACGAAGCTTACAGAAAATGAAAATATAACTTTGTTCCAAAATCTTCTAAAGTTAGATTATATACTATCCATTTTTATAAAAAATAATAGTATATCAGTTGAATTCAACAATTCAGAAAACATAGAGGAAAAGGAATCAAAAACTGCTGATACAATTTTAAGATATTTTACTGATTTTGGATATCCCCTTTTGCTTACTGTAAATAAAATTAAAACGTATACCCCAAATAATATAAACTTTTTATAATTCTCTCATGTTGGCAACTGCAGTGGGAGATAGCACTTGGACATAGTCAGAGCTAACAGTATAAACTCCCAATGACTGTCCTAGTATAGAAAAAAATTCTATTTCTATCATTTCTTTTTTTCCCTCTTCTTTTACACTGAGCACAGTACATAAGTCCCCTTTTTTAAATTTGGTTTTAGATAAATTTTTTTTCAAAGCTACTTCTTGGTAGATTTCTAAATTCATTTTCACAATTCCTATCATGCCTTACCTATTGAAGGTTTATCTAAAAGTTTTAAAAATGCAATTTCTAAAACTATAGATTTTAACAACAATCCAAGCCTTTTTTATTTATAAACTTTTCTTGACTATCTCTAAGATGGTAAAGTCACCCAAACCATTGCTCTTTTTATCTTGAGATAACTTGTATAAGGAAAATATTTGGCTATAAACAGGGTATACGACTCACTTTTTTGAGTTCAAAAAAAATTCCCTATGAAATTCTACAAAAGAGGCTCCAAACAATGGCAAATTTGTACTATGATCAGGATTGTGATCTAAACACTTTAAAAGGACAGACTATTGCAGTGATAGGCTATGGTAGCCAGGGTCATGCCCAAGCTCTAAACATGAAAGATTCAGGCTTGCATGTAATTATAGGACTCAGAGCGGGTTCTAAATCGATAGAAGATGCCAAAAAAGCAGGATTTGAAGTGTTTTCCGTAGAAGAAGCATCTAAAAAAGCAGATGTAATCCAAATTCTAGCCCCCGACACTGTCCAAGCGGATACGTACAAAAAGGAAATTGAGCCCAATCTTGTTCCTGGAAACTCCATTGTATTTTCTCATGGTTTTAATATTCACTATGATCTCATCACTCCCCCAAAGTCAGTTGACGTTTACATGGTAGCCCCAAAAGGACCGGGGCATCTGGTACGACGTGTTTACACGCAAGGAGGAGGAGTTCCCTGCTTGATTGCTATCTACCAAGATGCAACTGGAAATGCAAAAAGGAAAGCCCTAGCACATGCCGCAGGTGTAGGTGGTGGTAGAGCTGGAATTCTGGAAACAACCTTTAAGGAAGAGACAGAAACTGATCTCTTTGGAGAACAGGTTGTGCTCTGCGGAGGTCTTTCTGCATTGATCCAAGCAGGTTTTGAGACTCTGACGGAAGCTGGTTATGATCCTGAAATAGCTTATTTTGAATGTTTACATGAAGTGAAACTGATCACTGATTTGATCTATGAAGGTGGTTTAGCTAGGATGAGATACTCGATTTCAGACACCGCTGAATATGGGGATTTGACAAGAGGACCCCGTATCATTGACTCTGGAACCAAGGAAAGAATGAAAGAGGTTCTATCTGAAATTCAAAAAGCAAAGGGTGCAAAATTTGCCAAAGAATGGGTGGAAGAAACCAAAGCAGGGTATCCTAATTTCCAAAAGTTACGTGACAAGGGAGCAGCTCATCCAATAGAAGCAGTTGGAAAAAAACTCCGTGGCATGATGAAGTGGTTAGCAAAGTAGAAAAATTCTTAGGAATTGATGTCGGTGGTGGCAGCTTAAAAGCAAGCCTCATCGACAAAGAGGGCAAAGTTTACCAAGAAGAAGCAATCCAAACAGATAGATTTTGGGATAACTCAAAGTTTTTAATTACTATTCACTCTCTCATTGAAAAATTTCAGAATACCTCATTTGTCTCCATTGGAATAGGAACACCAGGACCAATTGACATAGCCAAAGGAACAATCATTCGTTCTGCAAACCTACCCAACCTTTCCAATCTACCTTTGAAGGATTCCATAGCTTCCCAATACAAAGTTCCCATACACTTCAACAATGATGCAAACTGTGCCGCTCTGGGTAGTTACTTTTTTAATAAGGATGCTCAAGTGGAAAGCTTAGTAGTCATCACCCTAGGCACAGGGTATGGATGCGGTTGGGTTTTCAATGGAAAAATCTTCAATGGATATCTAGGAAATGGGATGGAGGCCGGTCACCAAACAGTGATAACTAATGGTGCACTGTGTGGATGTGGACAAAGGGGTTGCGTAGAAGCGTACTTTAGTACCAGAGGACTCTTGGAGCGATTCAGAGAAAAAACAAATATTTCTTTATCTGATGGAAAAGCTTTTTTTAAACTAATAGAAAGAAAAGATGAAGATGCCCAGGATATTCTTAGTCTGGGCATAGAAGCATTTTCAAATTCAATTAGAAATATTATACACTTACTCAATCCCAATAAAATTATTTTAGTGGGGGGGCTTACAAAGTCCAAAGACCTTTTTTTTGATAGAGTAAATTCACATCTAGATCTGATAGTATTTCCTGTACTACGCTCCCATTCAAAAGTATCAATAGGAGAGAGTATAGCAGGTAGTTTAGGTGCTGCCGCCTTAGGATTTTAAATTCAATAGAGGTAATTATGAATACCAATTGTATGTTTTGTAAAATAATTAATAAAGAAATTAAATCAAATATTGTCTTTGAAGATGATAAGATATTGGCTTTCAAAGATGTGAATCCTGTATCACCAACTCATGTTCTGTTTATTCCTAAAAAACACATTAGATCACTCAATGATATAGTAGTAGAAGATACAGAACTTTTAGGTACTATTTTTCAAAGTATCTCAAAATACGCAAAAGAAAATGGAATTGCAGATGATGGATATCGAGTAGTAAATAATACAGGCACATCGGGAGGACAAACTGTATTTCATATTCACTTTCATTTACTAGCTGGAAGAAGCCATACCTGGCCGCCGGGTTGATATGAGAAAATTTTTTATAGGAATATTCGTAAGTATAGCCCTAATAGGGATACTGGTATATAAATTTGATTATTCAGAATTTATGAAGTTATGGTCTAAGATTTCATACACTTTGTTAGTTCCAGCGCTTTCAACCCAATTGTTGGGAGTGTTTTTGAGTTCATTACGATGGTACTACTTAATTGAAAGAGGAGTTTCTCTGAAACATTGCATATCCTCTAACTATATTGGATATGGTGCAAATATGATTCTTCCAGCGAGGGGAGGAGATATTTTTCGTATTTTCTATTGCAGATCTGAAAGTGAAATGAAATCTTTCAATCTCTTATCCAAATTATTCTTAGAAAAAATTATTGATTTCATATTAGTAATTATAATCGGTATTACTTTTTTTTTAATGATGGGAGTCAAAGAGGGAAAAGCCGAAGCTACTACAATATTTTCAATTTCAGGAATAGTTGTAATTGGGATTTTGTTCTCCATTTATTTGGTACGGTTTCAAAATAGTTTTCTAAGAGAAATACTTTTAACGGTCACTGGTTTTGTGGGCAAGGGAGAATTCTATTCAAAACACATTGATATACATGTGGAAGATTTGGGTGAATTTTTAAAATTAAAAAATTTTATAAAACCTCTTATCATTAGTCTTCTAATCTGGACTACTTATTTCACAACTCATAAGATAGTTAGCCAAATGCTATCTTTAGATTTGAGTCAAGAGGAGATTGGCTTTATATTATTTTGTGGTGCTATGAGCTTAGCACTACCCTCCGCTCCTTCTGGTGTGGGTGTTTATCATGCTTCTATAATTTCAGCTTTTTTGATTATAGGACGGGATGGAAATGCTGGATTGGTCTATGCGACTGCACTACACCTGGTAAGTTTTGTAGCACTTACATCTACCGGACTTATTTTTTATCTATTTTGGATTTATAAAAGAAGAAATTCTGGAAAATCCATAACACCGGATTAGATAGATCTATCCTTATAAATTATAAAAATATAGGTAGAATTAAATTTTATTTATATAAAACACTCAACTCTATCTTTTAAACTGGAAGGTATTTTTGAATACACGAGCTCTTTAATAGTTTTAGGTGAGTACCTTTTTGAAAAATGTATTAGTACAATTTTTTCATTTTTAAAACTATCCGCATTTTGAACAATTTCATCCAGGTGAATATGCCCCCACTCCCTTGCTTTCTCCACATTTTTTTTATCATCTAGGTAAGTGCATTCAATAAATAATATTTTAGAATTTGCAACATCTTTATTTTCTAGTACATATTCAATTTTAGTATCACCAGAAAAGCTAACGATTGGAATATATTTCTCTTCTTGTAAATCTATTCCTTGCTTTTTTAAGGTTAAAATTTGGTCTTTGGAATAGTCTTTATATTCTTCTTTTAACTTTTTATTTTTCTCATAAATTGTATATCCTTGAGATACAATTCTATGAAAAGTTTTCAAAGCTTTAAAATACATAGTTGAATTTATCTGTATAAATTCATTTATTTTTACAGGTACTAAATTGTATAAATAATCAAAACCTTCTATTTTTTGATAGATCTTGAGAATACTCTGTAAGTCCTCATAGAGTTCTTGGGGCACATAAATATTTGGAGGCTTTAATTTGCGAAGGGATCTTTGAGAAATATAATAAGGAATTCCAGCAGAATGATCTAAATGACCATGAGTTAAAAGTAAATTTTCATGATGAGCATGGTCTACTGGAAGATTTCCGATATCAAAGAGTATACTCAAAGAAGGCATAATGATGGAGGTACGAATACCTCCCTCAGAAATACCTTCAAAATTATAACCTTTATAAGAAAACTTAGTATACATAGTAAGTGATTACCTTTTTCCAAGGTGAAAATCTTTCATTACTCTTTTACTGAATCTTCTGGCTGATAAATTTTAGAATTTGTAGAATAGTTTTTTTCAATGTTTGCTTTTGTACTTACAATTAAAAATTTTAATTTATCTTCTTGAAAATACTCTGAACCAACTCTTCTTAAATCTTCAATTGTAACGGCATTTATTTTATCTTTGTAAGTATTTAAATAGTCAGCAGGTAATCCATCATCGTCCTGTTCTAATTGGTTTTCTAAAATTGTATGCTTATTAGTAAACAGAAATACAAACTGATTTAAAATAGCATTTTTAGCATCTGTGAGTTCATTTTCTTTGATGGATTCAAAAGTTTTTTTGGATAAGATTTCTTTTAGAATTTGATGGGCTTCTTTTAGACTTTCATTTTTAGTTAGAGTATAAAAATAAATCACACCATAGTCTGCATCCACTACGGGGTAGCTTGCAGCTGAATATGCCAACCCTTTATCCTCTCTGATTTTTTGCATCATTAAACTATTAAACCCTCCTCCACCAATTATATAATTTAAAAGTTGTATTGCAAAATAATCTTTGTGGTTATGTTCCGGAATTATTCCCGTATACATCAGCATAGATTGGTTTACTTTTTTTTCTACGAAGAATTCCCTTCTTTGATCCTCTTTAAAATCCTCTTTTAATTTGGAGAGAGTTATGGTCTCTGAGCCTGAAGACTTATCATCAGTGGGTAAGATAGTATTTAAAACCCATGTTTTGAATGCCGATTCATTAAACTTACCACTGATTACAATTGACTTTTTCCTTTTTGTAAACATTTCTTTATAATAAGTTGAGATATCTGTGACAGTTAACTTTTCTATTGATTCAATGGAGTAAGGTATCCCTTTTGCAAATTTTCGAAAGAGAACTTCTTTTATTTTTCTAAATCCAAGTGACTCTGTTCTCTCATTTCTTCTTTTTATACCTTCAATAAGTTTTTTCTTTGAATTCTCAAAAGCCTTGTTAGTAAAACCCGGTGATTCAAAAAGTTCTTTGATCAAAGATAAAATTTTCTCTTGGTCTCTAGAGAGAAAAGAAATCTTTACTGTAAACTTATCCGAGGATGTAGCTACTCCAAATGTCCCTCCAAGTGATTCAATTTGAGATACGAGTGTTTCATCAGGATACGCTAAGGATCCACCGTACTTCAATGAATCGCCCAAAAGTGCAGGTATTTCAACTGCTTGGTTTGAATTATTACCTGAATAGAAATTAATATCAACATAAACAATTGGAAATTCTCCCTTTGAATCACCATAGTACATGACTCCAGGAGCAAGTTCTTCTTTGTTTACAGTTGGAATATCAAATATAAGATCTTTGATGACAATATCCTTTACAAAGTCTCCAGGAGCTGAAAAAAGAGAAATTGTAATGAAAGTTATAATTAGTAATAAATAGGAAAAATATTTCATATTATTTAGCCTCTCTAGAATCAAGATGACCTATGGTCATATTTTCTTTTATAAAATATTTATTAACAACCTTTTGGATATCTTCTTTGCTAACAGAATTGAACTTATCATATGTTTTAAACATTTCTTCCCAGTTTTTAGTCAAAACCTCATAATAAGTGAGACCTTCTGCTAGGGATGAGTTACTATCTACTTCTCTAAGAAAATCCGCTGTCGATTTATTTTTAGCTTTCAAAAGCTCATCCTCTGATATCTCACCTTTTTTTAATTTCTCAATTTCTTCCCAAATTAAAGCTTCCATCCGAGAAGGATCGGCATCTGAATTTAAATAAGAAAAAATAGTAAAAAGATTAGAGTATCTTTCCCCGGGATCCGAAGTCCAGGCACTCACCTGGGTTGAAATTTTTTCATTGATTACAGCTGCTTTGTAGAGTCGACTTTCAACTCCCCTCGTGAGTATAAAATCAATGAGATCAAAAACAGCACTATCGGGATGTGGGTAGGATGGCTTATTGAATCCCATCATTAAGATAGATCCCCCCGGGTATTTGAATTGTGTTCGCCTTTCCCCAAGGTTATAGTTTTCAACGATTCTTATTTCTTTTCTTTGCTTTTGAGAAGGCTTTAAATTACCAAAATATTTTTTGATCATTTTCTCTGTATCATCAAAATCTAAATCCCCCACAATTCCTATCACCATATTGTCGGGAGTGTAATATGTTTTAAAAAAATCTTCCGTTTCATATATATCTAAATAAGGAATATTGGAATCATATCCTATCACTGGTCTTTGGTATGGACTTTTGGTAAATGCCATAGAAAGAAATTTTTCTCTCAATATTCCAAAACCCCTATTTTCAACCCTCATACGTCTCTCTTCCATAATCACATCCCTCTCTGTGTAGTACTCTCTTAGAATTGGGGATGTCAATCGATCAGATTCCATTTTTGCCCAAATTTCTAAACGATTGGAAGGAAGCTTAATTTGGTAATTGGTAACATCATGAGATGTGTACGCATTGAACCCAACTTGCCCATGTTGTTCGTAGATGTAGGTATCTTCAGATTTTACAGTATATTTTTTTTGGTTTTCCTCTATTGTTTTCAATCGCCTGGTTAGAATCTCTTTTCTTTCTTTTAACTCAATGGGTATGGGATTCCCACGTTCTTCAAGGTTTCGAATTTCTAATTTTAGAGAATCTAACTCACTCCCCGTTACTTTGAGAAGAAGATAGTATTTCTTTTCTTTAGCATAGTTAGTAGTACCTACATTTGTTGTCCCTTTGAAGAGCATATGCTCTAAGAGGTGGGCAGTGCCTGCAATCTCTGGAGTCTCATCTGCAGATCCCACCTTAAACTTTGTATAAAGTGCAAGAGTGGGAGAATTTGCACGCTTCATCATCAGCAATGTGAGCCCATTTTCAAACGTAACCTTACGAATGGAGCTTTTTAAATTTTTGGCAACTTCTTCAAAAATGGAGTCCTCTCCAAAAATTCCCAAAAAAGGAAAGAGTAGCAATAGCAATGTAGTTCTCAAGAGGTTCAAAATGGTATTCCTTAACATATTTTTTACCATTGAAAATAGTATTAAATTTTGAAGCAACCCCCTTAACTTTCTTCTTTTCTCACTCTAAACTTAAACTATCGACAAATAATGAATATAACTAGAATATTTCCTTGTTTCCTCCTTTTGGGGAAAAATGATGGAAGAGATGCATGAAATAGAAAACCACTCGCAAGAACTTCTTTCTATTCTTAATAGCATTGATGATCCCATTGTCTCCATAGATCATATTTTTCAGATAAAAAGAATGAACGTAGCAGCAAAACATTTCACTGATACACCTCTAGAGGCAGAAACCTATGAAAAACCTTGTTATTCAACCCTATATGGAAGGCAAAATATCTGTCCATTTTGCCCCTTACAAAAGTTATCTTCCAACCAAAAAGAAATAGATATACAATCCATTCCACCGATGGGAGTTCGTCTCCAAATCTTACTTAAAATTAAAGAAAAAAATGAATCACTTTCACTCTCCTTTTTACCCATTTTAAAAGATGGAAATACAGTTGGGTTTATAGAAAAAATAGTAAATATTACTAAATTTAGGGACAAAGAAGAAGAAAATCTCAGGATGAGAAACCTGGCATCACTTGGGATTATGATTTCTGGTGTAGCACATGAACTCAACAATCCATTGACAGGAATCAGTCTTACTCTCCAAAACTTACTTAAAAATTTAAATACATACAAATCTTCAGATGTAATAGAAAGATTGGGGATTATCCAGAGAGATTTAAATAGGGCATCAAATATAGTATTAGATATTATTAGTTTTGCAAAAACAGAAAAGATAAAATTTACCTTTTCTGATATAAAGGATACCATTGATAAAGCTAGAGAAACAGTGGAAAGGCTCTACCCAACAATGTGTGAAAAAGTTACCTGGGAAATTATCCATGAAAATAATAATACTTTCTTTTTTCATCCTCTAAAAATTGAAAGGCTATTTATAAATTTATTTAGAAACTCTATCCAAGCCTTAGATTATAGATTAGGAAAGATCATAGTAGAAATTAGAAAAAAGAAAAATTTTTGTAAAATCACCGTTGAAGATAATGGTGGTGGAATACCAGAAGAAATAATAGATAAGATCTTTGATCCATTTTTTACGGAAAGAAAGAATGGCGGAGGCACCGGTCTGGGCTTATCTGTATGTCACTCCATTATTAAAGAGCACAATGGAAAAATAAATGTAAAATCATTTAATAACAAGACTAAATTTATAATCTCACTCCCCTTCGAAGAACAGATCAAATGAAGAAAAAAATTCTTATAGTAGAAGATATACACTCCATACGACTTGCGATTTCAGACATGCTAGGATCAAGCTTTGATGTGTTCAAAGCATCTTGTTTTGATGAGGGTATTGATATACTCTCTGCTTATAAAATTGATCTGGTAATCACAGATATAAAAATGCCAGGAAAATCAGGACTGGATTTAATTGAATATGTGAAACAGTATTACCGTGACACCCAATATGCATTGATTACTGCTTATAACATCAATGATTATATCCATTTTGCAAGGGAATACTCCGTTTGGAATATTATACCCAAGTATTCTAGCTTGGATCTTGAATACATCAATGTGATGGTAAAAAAACTTCTATTTAAAGATATTTTTGGGATAGAGAAATACTTTCCAAATTTAAATGTACTGCATATTGATGAAGATAAACATTTTGAAGCGGCAAATGAAGGATGTCTGAACTATAAAACTATCAAATCAGACAAAGAAAGGGTTTACCTATGTGAACGAATAGGTAAATCAATGGTAGAAAAGGGAGCCCCACGTATCATTCACCAGGTGATAGAAGAGCTTACATCGAATGCTATGATTCGTGCACCCAGAGATAGCAAAGGAAATTCTAAGTACCAATATGAATTACCTTCGAGAGACCTAATCATTGCATTAGAAAATATAGTTCTATCCGAGATGGACTATTTTGAAATTGGGTATGGTATCATTGATGGAATATTTATTATCACAACAAGGGATAGATTCGGGGCACTCCGCAAAGAAGAAATTCTCCATAGATTGGATCGTCATACAAAAATTGATCCGGATACAAACCTCCCCTTAGGAGTTAATGACTCACATGGAAGAGGATTGTTTATATGCAGAGAAATTTCTGATCAAATTATCTTCAATATACATAAAAATCTAAGAACCGAAATCATAGCTCTTGTGAATAGCAAACAAAGCAGTGCCTTCAAATCTCTCTCCATCTTTGAAGTAGAAATGTAAGAAAAAGGTTGACTTTTCTTTGTCTCATAAAAAGCTGACTGAGTATAAGGAGCTGTAGCTCAGTTGGTTAGAGTGTCTGCCTGTCACGCAGAAAGTCGCGGGTTCGAGTCCCGTCAGCTCCGGTTATATAAATTCATCCTTCCTTTTCTTAAGTACAATCAAGCCCAGTTCTTCCAGTTTTCTTCCAATTTTTAAAATTTCATTTCTAGCCTGGTTGATTTCTCTCAAAGTGACCTTGCCTCTTTGCTCCATTTCTTCTATGATATCACTTGCACGATTTTGTGACATGGCTCCAAAAAAGTGACGCTTCATTTCATCACCCGCTCCCCTCAGTGCTAAGGTTAAGAGTTCATTTCCATTTAATCGTGTGAGAAGAGTTCTCATTTCTTTGTTTTCGAGGTTTAGGATATCTTCAAAACTATAGAGCATATCCTTTACCTGGTGCGCAACATCCGGTGCTTCTTCGGTGATATTTTTAAGTATGGTATCCTCAATCTCCTTATCCATGTGGTTGAGAATATTGGCCAGGCTCTGAGCACCCCCAGCCTCTGAGAGCTCAGATTTGTCTCTGGCTTCATAGCGTTTTTTTAATACCTTTGCAATCTCAATCACTGCTTCGGGATGTGATTTGGAAGTGCTGGCTAGTTTCAGTGCAATCTTGGATTGGTCTGCATGGGGAAAATTCCTGAGCACATCTGCTGCTTTTTTGGGATTGATATAAGCCAAAGTTACAGCTATGGTTTGCAATCCTTCAGAAGAGATTAGGGAATATATAATTTTAGAATCTATTTCGTTCAGGAACTCAAAATCATTTTGGACATCTTTTTTTTCAATTTTTTTAAAGATTTCTTCCGCTCTTTGGGTACCCACACTCTTGGAAAGAAGTTCCCTAGCAGCCTCTAAACCACCACCCTGGGACACTTGCACACTTTCTCGAAACTCATGTAGAATACGCTCTCGATCTATTTTTGAGACAGATCGAATTTGGCTCATCTCTGAGATTACCTCTTCTATCATTTTGTCATCCAAATGACTCATGACCTTCGCCGCTTCTTCTTTCCCCAATGATAAAAGCAAGAGGGCTGCTTTTTTAGCACCTTGAGTTTTGATTTTTATACCCTGTGTATCCATACTAAGAGACATAATATTATAAATAAAAATCCTATGTCAAGAAAATTTATTCACTACAAATTGCAAAGTTGTGATGCCATTAAAAAAATTCTCTTCGAGATTACCCCAAAGGTCTATTTTAGATTTTTTAGACAAGAGATCATTGAATTCCCCCGCTCTATTCCAAACCAATCCCTTGATTTTAGCACTGGCTTTTTGAATGGAAAAACGCAGATGAGATCCATCCCCCAAAAATCGAAGGCCTGTGATTCCAGCTTCTTTGATAGACAAAAGGGGTATGGGATTCCCCTGTCCGAATGGTTCAAAGAGAAGTAACTCTTGATAAATTTTTTCTGTCATTTGTTCGGGATGGAGGGAGATGATGGAAGTCTTTGGTGATTCAGAAGCGGGTTGTTCTTTTAACCATTCATCTGCCACCTGAACCAATTTTTCCTCTAGCAGTGGAATTTTTTCAATTGCTATGGAAAAACCACCAGCCTCTGGATGACCGCCAAAGTGTTCTAGGAGATCGGAAACTAGATTCATCAAATCAATTACGTTTTCTGATCCAAATGAGCGAACACTTCCCCTAGCCTTTCCATGGTCAGGAGTTAGAAAAACCACTGGTTTTTTGTAAGTCTCCACAAGTTTAGAAGCAACAATTCCTGAAACTCCCGGCTCTAAGTCAGGCTCATAACAAAAAATAATTTTCCTTGTAGTACGCTCAGGCTTTCTTTCGAAATATTTTTCTGTTCGAAATACATTTCTTTTAGTTCGATCCTTCCTTTCTTTGTTGAGGGATATCAATTCCTCAGATTGCTTATCTGCATCTTCTAGCTTTTCTGCCAGTAGTAGAGAAAGAGCAGTTTCCGTTTTTCCCATCCTGCCCGCTGCATTTAAGATGGGTCCCACAGTCCATCCTAGATCTTTGGATAGAATTTTCTCCGACCGTAAACCTGATTTAGAAAGAAGAGAACGTAAGCCCAGACGTTGGGGATGCCCTTTGGACAATACTCTCTGAAAAGTTCGAATACCATTTTTTACAATGATCCTATTTTCACCCATCAAAGGCATCATATCCGTAATGGTTCCAACACTGGAGAGGTCCAATAAATCCAAAGTTGATTCAATGATTTCTGGATTTTTATGCAAAATTTCTGTGTAGTTTAGTAAGTTGTAATCAATGATTACTAAATGGGAAAAAAGGGATTCTTCTTTTTGGGTAATTTCTTTTTCATAAGCATCCGCACACTTCAAAGCTAATATTAGTTTCATTGCTAGAACAGATGTACAAATTCTCTTTTCTGGGTAGATGGAATCCAATCGTTTTGGATTTATCAATTTACAATTAGGAATTTTAACAGGAATCTCATGATGATCCAAGACAATAACCGTGATACCTTTTTTTGCTAGAAAATTAATTTCATCAAAGTTAGATGTTCCAAAATCAAGTGTGATAAGTAAATCGGGGGAAATAGACTCTATATTTCGTAGTACAGTATCACATAGTCCGTAGTCATCATTTGCAGAGGATGTACGAACCGATAATTGCCCTCCATACTCTTGAACCTTTGATCGAAAGTAAATTGCCAAGAGGGATGTAGAGGAAACTCCATCCGTATCACGATCCCCATATAATAAAATATGTTTTTTTTCTAATAAAAATTTCTTGATGATGGATATTGATTCTATTATATCTGGAAGTAAAAATGGAGAGTGTGTTTTTAGAAATTCATCAGAGAGAAAATCATCCCAAAGTGATTCATCTAAATTTAAATTTAGTAAATAATTATACTGTAAATCAGTGAGGTCTTTTCTTTTAGATTTTTTAAGGTCGGATAGGCTTGGACCATGTAAATACTTTGAGTTGCTCACTGATTATGCTCACATAGCACAGTTGCCAGTAAACTTACTCCCCGATTCCATATTCATCAATGGTGCTTTGATATCCCCTACTATCACACCAGTTTTTCCAATTTCGATTTTTTCTTTGGCTTCGATATTGCCTTTTATTGTTCCGTTGGCAATTAGGCTGTTCACAACAATGTCTGCATCCACAATACCAATATCATCCACAATCAATTCTCCCGTGGCTTCTATGGTTCCTTTGATATGACCCCTAACACGCAGTGATGTTTGGAATTTGATATTTCCTTTAAAAACAATATCTTCACTGATAATTGTGTCTATACGTTCGTCGCTCATGGGATACCTCTCAGACAGGATTCAAGGGAATCCATCTTTTGAAAACTAGAATTTTTTAGTAAGCAGCAACCAAAATGGTTTCAATTTCATTTTTGGGTAGTTCTCTAGGAAGGGAATCTAAAAAGGGGAAGGCTGCTGCGGTTGAGGCAATGCTCGGCAGCTCTATCTTTTTAACTTCGTATTCGGAAAGTTTTTGGGGGATTTTCAATTCCAGATAAATTTTACGCACACCCTCTACTGCCCGTATGGCAGCCTCAATGATAGATATATCATTTGTATCTTCATCGAGTGACTTAGCTATCATGACATATTTATTTGCTGAAGATGTTAAATTGTATTCCATAACATGGGGGAGAAAAATTGACATAGCCTGGAATACATCTAATTTTGTCATACTAGCAGCAGCCAATGAGAGGGCAAAACATATACCGAGACTACTCACTGATTGCGAGATACCAGCCAGCAGCGATGCTGAATAAAGGGCATTTTTTGCATTGATATTCTTAGGATCACGTATGGATGTGATGATATTTTTACTTACCAATTCAATTGCTCTGAGAGAGGAAGAGTTTGTGATTTCATTGGAATACTTTGAGAGTATGGAATCTACAGCAGCAGCTAAAACAGAGGTGCCTGTTTTTGCTGTGTCAGAAGAACTCATGTGCATCCCAATTTTTGGATCTACAATGATGAGCTCGGGAAATAGGGCTTGGTTAGCGTAGTACTTTCTCATCCCATCATGTTCATCCAAAACAAAACAAAAGGGAGAGCACTCCAAACCCATAAGTGGCATGATAGGAATGACCACCACTGGGACTGGATTTTTCCGAATGGGTTTGTTGTTTAAAACAAGGTCTTCTGCAAAGATATCATTAGTTGCTAAGATGGAAATGATTTTTGCTGCATTTACAGACTCATAGGATCCGTAGGCAAGAATACAATTGACTTGGGCTTGGCGGGCGAAATGGGCTGCAGTGTCCAGATCTTTGAAGGAAGCAGCTACTTCTATGTCATCATAGATAACCACTCCATCCGTAGTTTTCTCGATGCTTTTTTTAATGGAAATTAGATCTCCAGTGCTTTGCATTTCTTTTTGGGTGGTAACAATCAATACACGGTTACCTACAAATTTTACAAAGTTTCCACACTTAGATGCACAATCTAATTCAATGTGCATCTTAGGAGGAAATTGATAATTTACCCAATCAGGAAGTACTGGCATTTATGGTTCCAAAAATCTTTTGGATCTACCTAAAAAAATTAGATCCAAAAAGGATTTAGTTTTCCAACAAAGATTCTAGAAGTTTATCAGCTGTTTTTTCAACCATTTCATCAGAAAGAGAATCATATTCTCCTCTAGAAAGTTTAGATTTGATTTCTCCCAATCTTTGAACTCGATTGGCATCTTCTTCCATGGAGAGGGCAGACAATGTAAATTGTTTTACATCCGAAAGAAGCTTAACTTCTTCTGTTTTTTCTTTAGCGGCAGAGGAGATTGCGATTTTATCGTTGGTGATGCCGGAATCAGACCCTTTTATGGGAGATGCTTTTTTTACCTCTGGATTTTGACCAAAGTTTTTAATTTTATCTATCATCATATTTTTAATACACCTCTCTTAATCGAAAATATCGGAACGAACCGAATTTGCTTTAGCCATTTTTTTAAAATGAGTATTAATCAAAACCACAAATTCTCCTTTTTCTTTGAAAGAAGGGATGGG
>CAMCZP010000041.1 GCA_945887855.1 Leptospira interrogans serovar Manilae
CCCCATCCTATAGCCAGAGCCATGGGCATTAAAAAGGGATCTGCTCCACCAATTCCATAGGCTGTGGGTAAAATCCCCAAAACTGTAGTAATGGTTGTCAGTAATACAGGTCTCAGTCTTACCAATCCTGTTTCCAGTAAGAGTTCATAGGAAGCTTTGTGTGGATTTTCTTTTATGAGCTGATTTGCAAAATCTACTAGTACAATAGAGTCATTTACAACAATACCTGCCAGACCCACCATTCCAATAAAACTAAGGAAACTAAAGTATTGGTGATGGGTAGTAAATGCAATGGATACTCCCATAAAAGAGAAAGGTATTGCAGATACCACAATGATAGGTTGAATAAAAGATTGGAAGAGAGAAGCCAATATAATAAAAATAATTAGAAATGCTACCAAAAAAGCTCTACCTAAACTGGCTAACGATTCCTCTGTATCTTTATTTTCACCCCCATATCGAACTCTATACCCCGGATATTTATCTATGAGATCACCCGCTAGTTTTTTAATTTCATTGTTAGCTTTTCTTGGATCGGTGAGAGTGTCATCCAAGTTAGCAGTGGCAGTGATCAGTCTTTTTCCATCTAAATGATTTATATTTGCAATTCCAGGTTTTTTAGTGTACTTCACCATTCTCGAAATTGGAATTAAATTTCCCATCGAGTTGTTAACATATATTTTATCCAATGATTTGAGAGAATTTCTATAGTTTTCAGGAAATCTTACTCTTACATCTACTTCTTGGTCAGCTCTTTTGATAGAGGTGGCCACAGTCCCCTGGTATGCAGTATTGATTGCAAGTGCAATTTGTTGTACGCTCACACCAGTTTGAGCAGCTAATGGTTCATCTATGACGATTTGTATCTCATCTTTTCCTTCATAAAAATCATCCCCGATATCAATCACTCCGGGAACTTTCCCCATGACTTCTTTAAATTCTGCTGCAATCTTTAGGAGGGTAGTAAAATCATCCCCTTTGATCTCTATAGCAACGGGCTTACCAACCGGAGGACCTCCCTGTATCTTTTCAAAATCTAATACAGTCAGTTTCCCTTTCAAATCCAAAAATTGATCCGGAATTTCAACAGCTTCATCCTGGTGCTCAATGACTTCTTTTTCTGTTTTGGATTTATTTTGAATTGCTTCTTTAGCTCTTAGAGCTTTCAGGGCTTCTTCATTTAGCATCCAGGTGGTTCTAGATCTCAAACGATTCATAATTTCATCTGTAGATGTTTTACGCATTGAATCGGGTGTGAGGTACACCATCAACATTCCGAAATTTTTTCCTCTTTTTGTAAAGGGATCGTTGGGATCTTTTTGTGTAATACCAATTCTAGCAGTATAGTTTTCAATTTCATTTTTTGGAAATGAAGAAAGCTCTCCTTCGATAACTTTTGCAAATCTTTCTGTTTCTTCAAGAGTGAGTCCTACGGGAGCTGTGATTTTTATTATAAACTGTTCAACTCCACCCGGAAATAATTTAAATCTCCCAAATTTTACCGAAAGTCCAACAGAAAGGAAAAAACAAATAATAAAAATCATTAGGGTGGAGTACTTGTGATGCAAACACCAGGAGAGAACTGGTTTGTACATAATATCTCTAACCCTGGTATACCAGTCTTTGTCACCTATGAGAGTGTATGTCAAAAATCGATTGGAAAGGGCATTGGGATTTTTTTCCCTTCTACCAATTGCTTTTTTACGTAAGTTTCCCCAAAATCCTCCACCAGCATCTGAAAATTTCTTTTTTTCATGAATGTTCTCATTCATATCATGGATGTGAGAGGGGAGTATGAGTATACTTTCAAAAAGCGAACTAGCCAGTGCTATGATAACAACTAAGGGTATGGAGTAGATAAATTTTCCAAAGATACCCGTCATGAAAAGCATGGGTCCAAAAGCAGCAATGGTTGTAGTAATAGTAGCTGTCACGGGAGCCACAACTTCAGAGGTTCCCTTTATACATGCCTCCCTCACAGGCATTCCTTCTTCAATGTACCTATATATGTTCTCACTAATTACAATGGCATCGTCTACAAGCATACCAATCACAATGATAAGTCCCATCATTGATATTAGGTTGAGTGTTACACCTATGTAATCCAAAGTCATGAGTGTCATAGCCACTGCCAATGGCAATCCCAGGGCAACCATAATTGATACTCTCCATCCCAAAAATATGAAGAGAGAAATTACAACCAAAACAAAACCCTGTAGTCCATTTGAAATCAAAACATCCAACCTACGTTTGATATATTTTGAAATATCATTTACATAGCTAAACGTAAGTTTATCATTATTTTTTGCTTCGTACTCTTTGACAACAACTTTGACTTTATCAACTAATTTGATTGCATCCGATTTTTCTTTCTTTAGTACTACAAGTCCAATAGCGTATAAACTATTAGTCTTTTCTATGTATACTTTATCTACAAATTCTTCTTTTACATTGGCCACATCTTTGATCTTAACCGATCTCCCAACTTCGTTTGCACGCACAAACACTTCAGAGATTTCCTCTGGGGTATCAAATTCCCCCATGGTTCGAATAGCCGCTTCCCTTCCGCTATCTGTCAGGTTTCCACCCGGGATTGAAATATTTTTAACACGCAATGCCTGGATGATTTGTTGGGTACTAATGTCATACATATCCAGAGAATTCGGATTTAGATCCACATGCATTTCTTTTTCTCTGTAACCCCTCATAGAAATCCTTCCCACTTCGGGAATATCTGTGAGTAAATCCTCTAGAATTTTTACTTTTTCCTGGAATTCTTTTTCAGAAAGCAAAGGTTTACCATCTGAAACCTTGATCCCAACATTCACTTCTATAACAGGGGTTCTGGCTGAGGTGATTTCTTGGACTAAAGGCTTTTTGGAATCATCAGGAAGATCTTCCACTTTTTCAACAGCGCTTTTGATATCATCCACAACCTTTTGGGTATTTTTAACATTAGGGTCAATTGTGATTACAATTCCGGATCTATTCTCAATCGAGCCAGAGCGAAATTCTTTGATTCCATCCACTGCTTTGATATTGTCTTCAATGGGCTTGGTGATGAGTTTTTCAACTTCCGCTGCGGAAGCTCCGGGATAAATGGTGGTAACAGTTACAATATCAAAATTTATATTGGGAAATGCTTCCCTATTTAGTGTGATGGCTTTAAATGCACCGATTAAGAGGATGAGGGCTGTTAGTAGATTTAAAAAAATGCTCTTATCCAAAAAATATTTAATTACAGAATTCATCAGGACACCTCAATTCCAAGAACTTTAGATTCATTCAAAAGTCAATTTGTTAACCGTTTGTTTAAATTTTCGCAAATACCATTTTTATATGTTCTATGTTTGCTTCCAAAAATGTTTCTCCCACTCCAGCAAATCCTAATTTTTCATAAAAACCCAATGCTTGTATCTGGGCATGAAGATAGATCTGTGAAGGATTGCTCTTTGTGGCAACTTCCACTAATTTCAATACAAGGTTTTTTCCAACATTCCGATTCCGATAGGGGAGAAGAACACAAAATCTTTCTAATTTGATTCCATTTTCTGTGGTTCGAACTCTTGCAGTACCACAGGGATTTTTTTCATAGAATCCTAAAAAATGCCTGGAGAGGGAATCATACTCGTCAAACTCTTCCTCTTCTTTCACCCCCTGTTCTAAAACAAAAACATCTCTTCTGATTTTGGAACTAATTTCTCTGTCGCTGGAATTAAAAATTTCCTTTACTTCTACCATAAACCTATGTTTTTGAAAAGGGAAAAAATTGTAATCCAAATGATAATCCCTTACAAAATATATTTTCTAATTGGGTTCGTACTCCAATGCTATCTTCTGACAAATACAATTGTGTGGGACGCATTTTTTTTGAGTGAAAACAGTGATCTCTTATACCCTGCAATGTTTGTATTGGAAAGTATGAATTCCTTTTCCTCTATTGCAGAATGGAATCTCACCCCGGCACCTTACTTCTTTCCTGATCTTTTTTTATATAGTTTCTTTTATTTTTTTGATATTGGAATTTCTTTATTTATATATAATTTTATATTTTCATTTACTTTAATATATTATTTATATATTATATTTAAAAATATAAAAATAATTAAATATGAAATATATTTTATATACTATATATATTTTTTAGTATCAATTGTATTTTTGATTTCGGGAAAGATATTTTATTTTTTTTCACCCACCCATCATGGATCTCTCTATTGTTTTGGATTGTATTTAGTATCACATAGAACGGGAGATAAAAAGTACTCAGTAAATTATTATTTATATGGAATTGGTGTGCTTTTTGGACTTTCGGATATTTTAATTATACTACAGGTATTTATTCCTATTTTACTATTCGAATTTTTAAGTACATTTGAAAATCGACACCAAGAATGGAAGAAACTTTTTATTTATTATTTTAAACTATTTTTGGCAATCCTTTTGGGAAGAGTAGTTTTAATGATTTTGCAAAAAAATCATTTGATTTTAATTCCGGATATTCCATTTTTTAAAACTTTTTTAACAATTATAAGAAGTGGACTTCTTTTGGAAAATATAAAGAAAACCTTTTTTGATTTTCTCATAGAAGCAAAAGAGCTATATTTTTATTACATTATATTGTCTTTATTTATTGGAATTTCAATTTTACTCAGTAAAAAAGTTCTTAAAAAATTGCCCCAGTCTAAAAATTTATTAATTTCATTTATAATTAGCACTCTAATTCTCTTTTTGTTTCAGGGTAGTTTTGGTCTCTGGATCGGGTATAGATATATGTGGTTTTATTATCTATTTCCATTGGTTTATCTGAGTTTAGAAATATATTATAAGCTATCTTTTCTTACAAAAGAGAAAAGTAGTACAAAATTTATAAAAATTTTCCAAACAAATATTCAGATGAAATCTATTTGTGCATTGGTCATTTTTTTTGTTTTAAGTTTAGAAGGTATTTACTTAAGAGAGAGTATTACTAAAATACTTTCTTTCTATATCCAAAACAACTCATCTATTCAAAAAAATAATATTTCTTTTCTTTATCCGGAACTATCAAATTTAAAATTAAAACCTGACTTAATAAAATGCATGGATTCTCTCCAAGAAAAATATGATCTTCAATATGGAATATCCGACTATTGGCTAAGTAAGTATATCACTTATTTTTCCAAATATTCCATTCGTACTACGCAGGTTACAGAATCTTTAGAAATTTATAATTGGATCAATCATCCAAACCCTATTGCAAAAGAAATTGGTTATACATTTATAATTCCAAATAATCTAAATTCTTCTCTCATAAAAGAAAGATTGGGTTTGCCAGAAAGAATTGAAAAATGTGTATCAAAAGAAATTTGGATTTATACTCTTACGTTTTCATATTCTCAATTACATACTCAGCAAAGGGAAAGGAAGCCGTAAAAGCAGGAGAGACAGCATTTAAAATGTGCGTGGAAAAGGAATCTCCCTCCACTAAAAAATCCGAGACTAATTTTTTTGAAGGGATATCTATCAATTGTGCCCGAATTCCCACTTTCCCCCAGGTTTTAAAATCTTTAGAGCTAATTCCCTCTGCCAGGGGCATAGCTTTTTTAGCCATATAAAAACGGGAGTTTTTCTTTATCTCTTCTAGTGCTAGTTCTCTGAAGGGAAAATTTGCTGTAAAAAATAGCTCGAGTTCTCTCGCACTGATAGTGAGAAACTCTTTGAGAGAAAATGCTGAAAATCCCTTATAGTTTTCTCTCCAAAGCCCGGGAATTGCAGTGGGGCCGAGTTTGGCACGACCATCTACGGTCACGGTTACATGCACTCCCAAAAAAGGATTACGGAGATCAGGTACGGGATAGATATGTTTTTTAAAACCACCTGGTGGTTCATCAGAATAGAGGTACAATCCCTTAAATGGTAAAATTTCATAGTTTTTTGAAAAACCAAATTCTTTTGATATGGAGTCTGCATAAAGTCCACCTGCATTTATAAAATGCCCCGGTGAAAATTCAAAATTATTTGTTTTTATTTTATTGGGATTTATTAATTTTAAATACTTTTCACCATTGAGAATTTGAACTCCTAAATCACTTGCTTCTTTTTGAAGGGAGGTAAGAACTTCAACTGGATCCACACTGGAAGTGGTAGGGGAGTATAATGCTTTTTTAAGAGTCTTCACTCTCGGCTCAAGCTCTTTAGCTTCTTTTTCAGTGACTTCATAAATTTCTATACCATTTGCAAGTCCTCTTTCAAAAAGGGTATCCATCTGCTTGAGATCAGTTTCATTTGTAGCTACTACCAATTTACCACACCGGTTAATGGAGAGCTTTTTTGTTTTACAATAATCTGTTAGAAAAAGGTTACCATTTTTTGTAAATTTTGCCTTTAGGCTGTCAGGTGTATAATAAAAACCAGCGTGTAGTACGCCACTGTTTCTTCCGCTGGCATGATAACCAATGCTTTTTTCTTTTTCCAGGAGTATGATTTTTAATTTGGGATTTCTTTTAATTAGAGTAATAGCAATGGCGGTTCCTACAATACCGCCGCCGGCTACTAAATAGTCAGGTGTGTTCATAGTCTTATGATTAAGATTGTATAGTCATCGGGAAGATCAATATTTTTTCTAAATTCATCGATAGAAGTTACAATTTTATTTTTAATTGTCTCAGGTTTAGATTTGATTTCATCTAATACAATTGAAACCAATCTATCCTCACCAAACATTTCTCTTTTAGAGTTGATACACTCCGTAATTCCATCGGTATAGAGAACAATTAAGTCACCTTCTGAAAATGGTTTTTCCACTAATTCAAAGTCTGAAAATTTTAACTTTGAACCTAAAGGTACACCTTTTGCTTTTAATAGTTCAATTTCATTCTTTTTTGAATCGTAGTACAATTGCCGATTGTGACCCGCACTGGCATACCTTATTACTTTTAGGGCAAGATCCACCTGAACAATCATTACTTCAACATGCATCAATGGTTCAAATTTTTTTTGGAGTAATTCATGAGATGCTTTCAAACTTAAGGAGGGGGATATATTTTTTACTATTTCTGCACCAAGGATTGTTTTTGAGAATTCCATAAAAAGAGCTGCAGGTATTCCCTTTCCTGCAACATCTGCGATAACAAAAGAATAAAGATCATCTCTGTGTTGGACAATATCATAAAAATCACCACCAATTTCTTTGCTGCTCACATACGATTTTGCCAATTCCATTCCCTGTAACTCTTCAGGGATATCAGCTAAAGAAAATTTTTGAATTTTTCCAGCTATATTTAAATCTCTTTGTAAGGCAATGTACTTCTCTTTTTCTTCCCGGGCAATCATTGATTTATAAACTTCTGTGATTTGGCTAACTAAAATCATTAGCAATTTTAAATCGTGTTTTTCAAAACTTTTCTTATTTTTTTTATCAGTTACACTTAAAATTCCTCTCATTTCATCTCTGAAAAAAACTGGTATGGATATAAATGACTTACTTTTGTATCGTTCGGGATGGCTCACATTTAATTCTTCAGAGTGACTGGTATTTTCTACTAATAGGGGCTCTTTTGTTATAAATATTTTTTGAATTATTTCACTATTTTTTTCATCTAAATAGTACTCTTCATTAGGAACAGGAATTCCTTTGTTAAATATAAGCTTCCATTTTCCAATTGTATTACTTTTTAAGAAGAAAGATACCCTTTCAGCTTCCAATATATCTGCAATACATAATCCTGCAATATTCATAAAGTTTTCTAAATCATATGCATCTTTCAATGCTTGGCTAACTTGAAAAAGTCCATTGATTTCTTTGATTCGAGATTCTTGTGATACGATTAATTGTTTATTGTGAATTGCCATAGCAGCTACTTCACTTAAAAATATAAAAATCTTTAAATCTTCATCAGTAAATTTTTCTTCATCTAATGAGTTTACACCCTCGATCACTCCAACTAATTTTCCCCTGGTGATCATGGGAGCTGCTATGATATTCTTTGTAGTGTAGTTTATATAGTTATCTATTTCTCGGTAGACCCTTGGGTCAGTTTCTGCAGAGTTGATGATAATAGGAATTCTGCTCTCCATGACCATGCCCGCAACCCCCTTTCCTCGGGGAACATGAAGAGAGAGGAGTTCATCACTCTTTTCACCTCTTGCGACATAAAAAACTAAATTTTCCTCCTCTTTGTCATAGAGAAGGAGGGAGCAACCCTCACAATTTAGGGCATTTTTTGTTGTTTCTATGATAGAATTTAGAAGGGAGGTTATGTCTTCAGAGTTATTGATCCTAGAAACAATCCTGGTTAAATCTTCTAATTTTAAAATTCGTTTCATTTCGTTTCCACTTAACCGAAATAAAAACTCTTTCAAAAAAAAGAAAGAATAAAAGTGGCTTTTTAAATATACACTTAAAAACTATATTCTTATGTTCTACTTATTTCTTTTCTACGTAACTTTTATATCATCCATTTTTTCAGATCCAAATTTCAATATTCGAAAAGTTGTTATCCAGGATTATCTGTTTAAACCTTATGAAGAAGAGGGATATTTTCAAGGCTGGAATTACTTATTTTATAATAATCAATATAATATATTTATCACTTCTTTGATTAGTAATATGGGTCCCGGAGATAAAAATCACGGGATTGCGCTTTCTATCAAGTCAGAAAAAACAGGATCATTTTTCATAACCAAAGAATATAGAGTAAATAGTTTAGATGCAAATAGGATCAACTATTCTGTTAAAAACTATAATAGCACTTTTGAATTTGCAGATTCCAAATACGAAGTTAAGGTCGTAGCAGATGATGTTAAACTAAACTTGGTATTTAAAAATTTTAAACAGGGTTATACACTATCAGGTGAAAGGCATTTTTTAAAAGAGGGAAAATTTGTAAGAGCTGATGTACCATTTTACAATGCTGAAGTTGAAGGATTTTTAGACTTTAAAGGAGAGATCATCCCACTAAAAGGAAAGGGAAATATGGAGCATTTACTCACTAATTGGGAAGTGTATAAATACAGTTCACGCTGGCAGATAATGAGATCCCAATCCAAAGATGGTACTACATTTATTACGGGAGGCTTTCAGGGTAAAACAAAAACCACCGGTGACTTCTTTCGAACATTCTTACTGATAGATAAAAATAATAATCTTTTGCTCTCGGGAAAAGTTGTAAGAGAGGAAACTTTAAAACTTGAAAAGGATTTATATACTGAGTATATACTACCAGTAGCAGAAAAAATTTATCTTACCAATGATGAATCATGTTTTGCTCTAATGGAAACAAAAGATCCAATAGGAAAGATAAATGTTTTGGCTAACATATCTGCTTTCCTTAGATTTTTTGTAAATTTATTTTTTGCAAATCCTTATATATTAGCATATTCTAACAAAGTGTCATTGGTATGTCCTAGTATTTTTCCAAATGGTTTAGAATTAGAGGGAATTGATTCTCAGTATCTTATAAATCCGAAATAAATTTACTTATTATCGAAGTACACTCTTCTGGATTATCATGGTGCATATTGTGGGAAGATCCCATTATCTCTTTGTAAGTCAATTTTTTAAAATGAGATTTTATTTCTTCTAAATTGTTTGGTTTTAAATGAGTTTTTTCTCCAAAGATCATTAGGGTAGGGCATTCTATGTGTTGCCAAAGTTCCCTGGATAGTTCAGGGGGAAATGGAATTGGAGAGGTTACTTTTAATCTGGGATCATTTTTCCATGTAACCCCACCGCCTACCATAGGTTTTATAAGTCCATCCACAAGTATTTCAATTCTTTTATAATCCAAAAAGGAATAGATATGGGTAAGTTTTTGGATGGCTTCTTCCCGTGTCATCTTTCTTCTCACAGTTTCTTTCTTTCCTGTTTTTTTAGCCATACCCTCTAACCAATTTCTCACCCTAGTTCTCTCGATTGTATTTGATTGGAGACCGGAAAATCCTTCTAAGCATACCAAGGCCTTTACTCTCTCAGGAAAAATACCTGTGTATCGAGCAGCAATACCAGCTCCCATGGAATGAGCAAGTATCATAAATCTATCGGGTAGTTCTGAATTTATAACAGATTGGAGATCTAATAGGTTTTCAGCAGGGTGGTACAAACCATCTTCGTTCCAGTCGGATCCCCCATGCCCACGAAAATCAAAGCTTATATAATTAAAATTTTGTAAAAGGGAGTTTTTTAAAAATATAAAAGTTTCTTTTGTATCATTGAACCCATGTAAGAGTAAGATTGTTTCTTTTTCTTCTTTAAAACTTTTTCCGATTTCGATATTTTTTCCATGAGATAAAATTTTATAATTTTCGTAGTACATTTCATGAATTTATTTTCTTTAAAAAAAAATGCAAGATAAATCTGGGTAATTATTGTAATTTCTGTTCCTATAAAGCTCAAATCCAACCTTTTATTTCGATAGTTTTGATATTTTGTATCATTCTAAAAAAGAACAGTATTTTCGAGAGAGAAAAAGTACTGAGTCGTTCGATAGAGGAGTGGATTCTCTAAAATCAAGTTTGGTGCTTCTGGGATGACTCCTGGAAGAAGATTTGGTATTTTTATTGAATTTTTCTAAAGTTTTAAAAATTATCTAAAATAATTTGACTTTATTTTACGGGTTCATTTTAGTAACTTTTTTTTAATGTTAAAAAAGAAAAAACTAGAGAAACCTGCCAAAAAGGAAAAAGAGACTGCTAAAAAATCACAGGCAGCCTCCGAGCCCAAAGGCAAAAAAAAATCTACGGAATCGGCATCCACAAAAGGAGAGCCGGTAAATAGCCTCGGTAAAAAATTTACCTGTCATAGTTGTAGTACCAGATTCTATGATCTCAACAAAGTAGAGAAAATCTGTCCAAAATGTGGAGCTGACCAAAATGCCAAACCCACAACCAAACAGAGATCCAAAATCTCTAAATTAAGTGAGTATGATGTATCAGAAGATGAAACATCCGATCTACCTGAGGATTTGATCTCCACAGAAGAAGTAGAAATGGATGAGGAGGCTGTACTGGATGAGGAAGAGGTCTGAGGGCATTTGTTTTAGCAGCTCCTACGGGTTCAGGGAAGACGGAACTCACACTTAATCTCAATCCAGCACACTACGAGATAGTTTCTTTTGATTCCCGTCAGGTTTATCGGGATCTAAGCATAGGAACATCTAAACCTACCCTTTCAGAACAAGAATACATTTCGCACCATTTAGTTGATTTTCTTGGCTCAAACGAAACCCTAACTGCAAAGCAGTTTGTAGATCTGGCCAAATCTGCAGTGGATCAAATACTTTTAAAAAACAAAATACCACTTATCACCTGTGGCACAGGTTTTTATCTCAAAGCCTTCCTCTATGGGATGAATGACTATCCTGAAATTTCCCCCGAAATAAAAAATAAAATTTTGAAGATGGAAAAATTCCAAAAAATAGAGACACTCGAGTCGCTAGATCCTAAAAGATTCCAAGAAATTCATACCAATGATGAATACAGGCTAGATCGTGCACTTGAAATTGCCCTCATAGGGGAAAAATGGCATTCTAGACGCCCTACGGGGGGCTATTTACAAAAATCTGACATAGAGTGGACAGGACTCTATTTGGATGGTTCTAGAGAGGAATTATACAATCGGATCAACTTGAGAAGTGAAAAAATGATAGATTCGGGACTCTTAGAAGAGACAAAGGCAGTGATGGATGTTCATGGAGAATTTTGCCCTGCATTAAATTCTTTGGGTTATAATTTTGCAGTTGAAAATATTCAAGGAAAAATTACTTTAGAATGTTTAAAAGAGAAATTCTCGCAAAGTCATAGAAATTATGCTAAAAGGCAAATTACCTGGTTTAAAAAAGAAACATTTTTAAAATCTTGTACTTCGTTGGAAGCATTTTCTTTTTTAAAAAATATAGAACCTTAGGGATAAAGAAATGTCTGCAAAAAATAATATTCAGGACTACATTTTAAATACTGCCCGCAAAGAAAAAATAGAGTTAACAATTTATCTACTCAATGGTGTTCCCCTCAAAGGAAAAGTTACCAGTTTTGATAATTTTACAATCATTATTGAAAATGAAAGTAAGCAAAATCTAATTTATAAGCATGCAGTTTCAACAATCATTCCTTCTAAAATAATTAAATTCCAACAGGAAGAAATTAAGGAAGCTAACCATTAAATTTTTTTGGGGGAATTTTCCGTGTCAAAATCTGAAAAGCCTGTAGTACTGATACTAGCTGGTGGAAAAGGGGAGAGATTCTGGCCCCGTTCCAGAGAGACATCTCCTAAACAACTCCAAAAGGTGTACTCCAATAAAACACTTTTACGGGAAACGATAGATAGAGCCCTCACAATCACCGATATATCCAGAGTTTATATTGGAACTAACCAATTTTTAAAAAAAGCTATATTAAAAATTGAAAGTAAATTTCCAAAAGATAATTTTATAATTGAACCCGAAGGAAAAAATACAGCCCCTATCATAGCATTGGCAAGTTTGTATTTTGAGAGAGTCTATGGAGATCCTATCCAAATTGTGCTTTCCGCCGATGCATATGTTAACCCAATTTCTGCCTTTACAGAAAATATCTATGACGCCATACAATTAGCATCTGAGAGTTTGGTTTTATTGGGAGCAAGTCCAACCCGACCCGAAACGGGGTATGGTTATATTTCCGTGGGAAGCAAAGTGGGAAATGGATTTAAAGTAAAATCATTCCATGAAAAACCCGACTTAAAAAATGCTGTCAAATTTCTTAAGAAAAAAAATTTTTTCTGGAACCCAGGAATCTTTGTATGGAAGAATTCTGTAATACTATCTGAATTCGATAACTACGCACCCTATATTCTCAATCCATTAAAAAAATCCTTTCCATTTTCGAAAAAAGAACAATTGGAATCTGTTTTCAAGCAACTCCCAGGAGAAGCAGTGGACACTGCTATTATGGAGAAGAGTACCAAGATCCTCATGGTTAAAACAGATTTTCAATGGGATGATGTGGGCTCCTGGCTTTCTTTGGAGAGGGTTCTCGAGGGAGATACACAAAACAATTTCCATGTTGGAAAAAAGTCATACCATTTTAAATCCGGTGGAAATATATCCCTTTCCAAAAAAGAGATGGTTGTTTTTCTGGGAGTCCATGATTTAATTTTGGTTGAAGAGGAAGATGTTATACTGATCAGTTCTAAAAAAGGAATAACTGATATAAAACTACTCCTAGCAGAATTCAAAAAAAATAAAGATTTACAAAAGTATTTGAAGTAAGTTATTGGCTATAAAGCCCTTAAACTGCTGTATGGGATCGAAATAAAAGGAGAATTTTGAATGCCTTCTGGTAAAAAAAGAAAACGTAGAAAAATAGCTACTCACAAGAGAAAAAAGAAGCGAAGGGCTAACAGACACAAAAAAAAGGGTAAATAGATCTCACTTACTTGTATAGAATTAGCATGAGTTATCTCTGCTAATTCTAAAAGATTTTAAATTTATAAATATACCAACTCAAGCAATTTTAAAACTCTACCGATAGCTTTATCATGGTGTATGAGTCAGATATAGATAGTTATAGAACCTGGTGGAAACGGACTAGAGCCGTAACACAGGGCTACCAAAAAGCATACAAGGCTAAAACCCCTGCTGGTGATCAACTCCAAGTGGAATTTAATTTTCATGAAGGACTGGTTAAATTACAGGTTGAGCCCTCTAATGACAAAGGTGCAGCTTACACATCAACTATAAAAAAAGGTACCATCATTCGAGAGAGAGATGTATTACATGGAATGAACTTTCCATTGAAACGAAAGTTCCATCCTTATAAGGTTTTGTTTTCCTGTCTCCCGGACCAAGATATTTTAGATTGTGTGGGTGGGGTTTATGAAATTAGTAAAATTCCTCTATTCCGTTATAAAATCTCAGACAAAGTTGATATTGGCTATGAAGTAGAATCTGAAAAAGAGATTCCTAGAGAGCCATGGTTCAAACGATTCCTTTCTAAATTTAAAAGAACCAAGGAATCAAAAGAAACGTATTGGCAAGAGCTTAAAAAAAGAGCATCGGATGATATCAACGACAGTGTGATGGGATTTTCTATGGCAGCCGTTCTCTATTTTCATTTCTTTGACTTTATAGTACTTGGTTGGTCTTTAGCTCTCTTTGGATTTCTATTTGGGGGAGTGGATTGGGTAGTTAGGGATAGAGATCCACTGTTGGCGAAAATAATTCTTTTTTTGTCTATGGGATCATATTTTTTCTATACAGGCTACACTAGATTTTAGATATTTAAAAAAAACAATGGCTAAACAGGATTATCTAAACGAACAATATATAACCTTTACGATTGGTGAGGAAGACTATGCAATCTCTATAGTCAATGTAGAGGAAATTGTAAAAGTTACAAATCTCATCAAGGTACCTAAATCACAGGATTACTTTGTTGGGCTTATGGACATTCGGGGCAAAGTTGTAAACATGATTGATCTCAGTCGTAAAATCATGAATAAAAAATCTGAAGATTCCGAGATGAATCGGGCAATCATAGTAAAAATCCAGGGAAAGTCATTGGGAATCATAGTGGACAAGGTCTCGCATGTGGTTCATTTTTCAAACAGTCAAATTGATCCACCACCTCCATCCGTGCGTGGTATGTCATCCCGATATATCATCGGGGTAGCCAAAAGGGATAATAAATTTATAATTCTCATGGATATAGAAAAAATACTTACCTCTGAAGAACTAAGCGACGTCACAGCGATTAGCTAAAATTTCTAACCCACATATATTTTCCTGTCGATGTTTATAGCAGATGAAAATAGTTTTTCTCTACTCACTCCTAGGATACTTTGTATTTACTAGCGGAATCTTTTCTCAAGCAGCAAATGCTTCCCCCAAAGAGATATACCAAATTATAAGTCGTGAAGATTTACTTTCCATCCGCAATGCTGAAGCCCAAGATTCTCTCCAATTAGATGAAAAAATATCCAAATCCAATCGATTTTTAGAAGAGTATTTTTCGCAGTTTCCAGATGATAGAAGGACAGAAGCCGAGAGAAGAAGGGCGGGTGAATTTCTAGATCCAAAGTCTGGGGAAGTTTCTAGACTTTATAAGGAAGTATCTGGAAAGAATGGTGGTAGGCTAACGGTTAATTCCGTTCGATTGCTCAAGGGTGAAAATTCTGTACTACCATCAAGTACATCTCTCATAAAAGATTCTAATATTTTTTATAATCTATATTCTAATTTAGGATTTTTGTATGCCAAAAAAGGGGAAACAGATAAAGCTATCTCTTCCTTTCTTGCATCACTACAATACCATGACTTTTCTCAAACCGAAGAAATATTATTTCGCGAGATAGATAGCAAAGAGTACTACCTGCCTGAGAGAATTGAAAGAATTAAATCCCACAAGGCTGTGCTAGATGAAAAAAATAAGAAAGAAAATGAAATAGAAGCAAAAATTGATGAGTTTCATTTAAATGCAGCAAATTCTGCTAGGTCAGGCAAACCGCTTCCAGATGAAAAGGCATTTAGAAATAATATTGAGCAAGAAAAGAAAAATTTAGAATCACTAAAAGAGAAATACCAAAAATCACTCAATACAATATTTCTGGAAGTCCAGAAAGAAAAGGGAAGTTTTGATTCAAAAGTTATCAAAGAACTTTCTTTATTGATAAAAAATAAAGAAGTACAAGATCGTATCACGAATAGATTAAAAGATCCATATCCTATTGTAAACCCCGACAAGGAATCTGGTTTTGTTGGATATTTTCAATTAATGGAAATTGCTGCACGCATAAACCCATTTGATGCAGAAATTTATAAATTTTTAGGAGATGAATTTAAATCCACAGGAAAGATCCAAAAAGCTATAGATTCTTACTTGAGATATTTGGAATTAAAGGAACTAGATAATAAATATGATGGTGAAGTATCACTTTCACTAGCCGGACTTTATTCATCAGGAAAAAATTATATAAGAGCTATTGATTATTATGAAAAATATCTTTTATCAAATTCTGAAAAACAAAAATCAGATTATTTATTTATCACAGGTGATTTAATCGTAAAAAGATTAGGGGATTATGAAAGAGCATCTCAATATTTTAGGCAATGGTTAGAGCTCACAAAAAATAATTCATTTAATGAAAAAGAAGTAATACAAGAAATGCAGTATATAAAAAAGCGTATGACAATTGAATATTATTTAGCTAAGTACTCTAAAATTATCTCAAAACGTGATGATGAAGATGATTATCTAAACAAGTCTTATTTAACTTTTTTAAGGGCAAAGGAAATTTTAGAAAAATCATCTGAAAGTATAGACAATCAAAAAAACGTAAAAGATTCATTGAAGAAGAAAGCTCTTTCTTCAGCTGATCCACTTTTGACTGAATCTATAAAATCAGAATCTGAAAAATTAGATTCAATGCTTACACAACTAAAGTCAATTCGCACAGAGTTAAATTCTCTCCCATCTATTGATCTGTTATTCCAAATTGCAGAGCGTTCTGAAGATAAAAGGGATTATGCAAAATCTATAAATTTTTATAGAGAAATCCAAGAGATAGGAACACCGAATGATAGAGAGATTGCTCTAAGAAATATTCTGAGAATAGAACGAATCAAAACTGATGGAATCAACAGGGAACGTGTTAAGCGTTAGTGGGTAGATTTATCATACCTACATTTTTAAAAAAATGAAGAGTCAAGCATCTTCTGATTTATTACTGTTTTCTATATTATATTTTTTTGTGCTTTTTATTGGATTAATAAATTGCTCAGAACAACAAAAAATTCAGGAAAAGAAAAAAGAAACTGTACCCATTACTTTAAAATTTTCAAGCGACCACCAATCCTATTTCCAGGATGTAAATAAATCAACTTATCCGGGAACTGAAATCAAAGATATTTTTGGAAGATTGGGAGAAAAAAGTGACACAGTTTGTGAAATGGTTTGGGGTCAGAGAAAAATGAATCAGGAAGTTCTCTATGAATTTATATCACAAACTAGTTTTTCAAGGGAGCCTTTTAAAACATGGAGTCACCCACTTCCAAAGTTAATTGCTGGATGTTGGAATTTTATAAAATTAAATGACACCAGACCGGATTTAGACTTTCATCTGGTAAACTTTTTTTATCCAGAAGAAGAAAAGGAATGTTTCAGTGTTGGTTTTTTGCAACCTTATTGGATGCATACCATTCTCAAATGCAAGAGATTAACAATGTTGGACATTGATTGGAAAATTCATGATGCGCATAACCAATTTTTAAATTTTTTCAACCAAAAGAAAATGAGTACTGAAGCTTCCATCACTGAATCTATCTCCAATCTAAATTTAGGATGGATTGCTCGATTTGATAACAAACAAATGGTAAAAAAAGAAAGTACTACATTTGATACCGTATGCTATTCAAAATTCAAAAAAAATTGTATGAAGTTTTTATTAAAATTTCAAGAAGATTATATCAATTTAACAGAAATAGAATTCCAAGTCTCTGCACTTCACACAGCAAGTTATAAATTTTTACCCGGTACGGTCCCCGTACTTTTTTTCTCAAATGCAATTGAAAATTTATACACAAGTAAATCTCAGTTTGACCAAATAATTACAGGTGTTTCAGAGGGGTTAGGGGATGGTAGAAGAGCAATTTTCATTCACCATGCGGCGGGACAGTCACAATTTGGGATATATGAATTGCTTGTAAATGGGAATGGTTTTCAATTGAAAACAGTATGTAAAGATAATTATATTTCATCTCCAGTTGGTGAAACACATCCCTATGATACACATTTTGATAAAATAAGTGTTTCGAAGGGATCTATTTCCAACTGTTCCGGACAGGCTGTTTTAAAAAAATATTTGTAAAATTAATACGTACTCAATTGTGCTTATTAAACTTTTTTTACAGATTTTGATACATATTTTAAAAGTTCATCCACTAAAAATTCACATACTACAGAATCTTTAAGTGAAATTTCATTCATTTCACTTTCAAACATCTTTTCATTGATTCTAAGAAGCTTATAATTGATTAACTTCTCCTTAGGAGTGTTATTTTTATTCTTTGAAAGCAAGATATGTGTTTTAAAAATACCATCATTTGTTGGATCAATAATTCTTGTTTTATGATAAGCTTCAATAAAAAGTTTTAGTTGGTCTTTAATTTCTTGCTTTGTTTTAATTTTATCATTCATATGTTAGTGTTTTATTTATACTTCTTTTATATCACTAATTTTTAATTCACCTTCCATTTCTTCTCCAAGCTCAATTGCAACTTGAGTGTCCAAATCATCATCTGTCATACCATCCCTATACCATGGCATTTCTGTTTTGTCAGGAAGGTCAGAGTCTTCATCAGAATCTATTTCGTTCTCCTGGATAATTGTTTGGTTTGATACTGCATCTTTCGTGAAAACTGATAATTGATCTGGATACTTTACCTTTTCAAAATCGTTTCCTGATTTGAAATAGATCATCATATCATATTTACCCGGTGGAAGGTTTGGAGTTCTAAATTCAATTTTGTTTCCCGGTAGAATGGTGCCCCTAACTCGAAAGCATTCTTCATCTTTTATCATCTCAAACTCAGTTCCCGGAGGAATCCTGCCCGCAGTCAAAGTAATTGTAGAGTTATCAAAAGATGGGACTCTCTGGGGTTCAATCTTTATTGTTTCAAAGCAGTTATCAGTAACCATAGGTGCAAAGTCATTGTGTAAGATTGTAATCTTTTGCATTCCAGGTGAGCTAATGGTAGGAAGAATAAATGAAATTGCATTTGAGTTTATAAAGTCAATATTAATTGGCTCATTTGTTTCTTCTAACAAAATCTTCATATTGGGAACAAATCCCGCTCCTAAAATATGAACTCTTGTATTCCCAAGTTTGGTAGGTATATAGTATGGTTTAACCTGGTTAATAACAATTTTATCGGAAACAAATTTTCCTGTGATATAACCTGTTTGGCTAACTCCTAAGAGTCCCAAGAATGTAGAAGGTATATCGGGTAGTCCATTCAAAGGATTTGAATTGAGAAGATTATAAATATATATAATAACTCCAACTACTGTAAAAGAAAAGAGTTGTAACCTAGGAAGATCTATAGTCTCTCCCGAACTGAATAAATTGCTTAAAAGAGGAGGGGTTTTTATAATTTCATTTTTTGGTTTTTTTGAACCTAAGCTATGGGAAGTAATGAGCCCACCATAACTAATGGATAACAATCCTATTAGTGATGGATTGAATTCAGGAATGATTCCGTTTCCCAATAAAACTCCTGTGGAGAGGACAATATAAAAGTATCCACCGAGTAGTAGTAGAGTCCAAACCAGTGCTTGGAATCTTGATAAACTATAAGTATTAGTAGTTTTGTCTATTAAAAGCATATCAATATAATTCGTTTTCTTAAGAATTTTTACTATAAAAAAGTGAAATCCTATAAGTAATGTTACCGTGAGCCCTAACATCCAAATTTTCCAATGCTCTGAAAGAATGATTATTTTTTTATAATCACTTGGCCTGCCATTTATAAAAAGCCTAATGAATACAGTTTGCTTGTACAAAAAAAATCCGGGAAGGATTGATGTGGATGGCATATTAAATTTAATTTCTTGGATATTTCCATTTTGGATGGGTGAAAGATAAAAAGGTTTGGTTTCATGAAGAGTCTCTGATGAATTTTCATCTTTTTCAGAACTATCACTTATCGATAATATGATATTATCTAAATCATTGCCAAAATTTTCTCCTGAAATGGTAACAGAATCACCTTTTTTTCCTGCTTCAGGTTGGATGGACAGTATGAAGGGTTGTTTTCCAGGAGAAGAATTTCGGTTTGGAATTTCAACTTGCTTTGTTATTTCTTGTATCATATTCTCATCAGTTTTACCTGAATAAATACTGAGATTCTTAAGTCCCGCTTCTACCTTTAACTTTGATTTTATTAAAAAAGTTATAACTGTGGGATCCGTATCATTTATTTTAATTGAATCTTTTAAATATTCTGCCTTACTATTTCCAATTTCAAAACTAAGCTTTTTAGGTTTGTTTCCACTTAAAATTTCAATGAATTCGGTTGGTTTTTTTACTCTTAGAGTAATTCTATAAATATCTTTAGAAATATCTTTGGGAGCAAAATCTTCTATTTGTGATACATGAGATTTAGTAATTTTAGGAATTTCCTCAGATTTGAGATCATTAGAGAAAAGGATTGGAGAGAAGAAAAAAAATGAAAGTAGGATTTTCATTGGAATCATAGTTTTTACCTTTTATTCATGTTCCTTATTTTTTATTTGCCGGTATCAGTACATTTGATAGAGCTCCAACCAATAGGTTGAGTGGCTCCGGGAAGTATCTATAGATCGTTGAAACTACATTGTTAAAAATTCCTGGTATAATGATAGGTTTTTCAGTGGTGAAAGCTTCTTCGACTGAATTTGCAATTTCATCAGGATTTGAGAAGGGTAGTACAAAAGATTCGTACTCTTTTGTCATGGAAGTTCTGGTAAGCCCTGGTAAGACAGAACCAATGTAAATGTTGTACTTTTTTAGTTCCAAATTCATTGTCATGCAGAGAGAAATCAATGCCGCTTTTGAAGCAGCGTAAGATGCATTCCCTGGAAATGGAAGGATTCCTGCAATGGAACTTATGGTGACAATTTTTCCTTTTTTCTTTTTTACCATTTCATCCAATAATTCTTTCAAAAGAAGGAGGGGAGCTATGTAGTTCACATAAAGTTCTTTTTGGAAGTTTGCGGCAGTTTGTGAAAGAATATCTGAGTTGGTACTTATTCCCGCATTCAATACAATAAATTCAATAAATCCAAACTCTGTTTTTATTTTCTCTGCGAGTGTTCTAGCGTTTTCTTCCGTAGACAGATCAGAAACAATGTAATCTGCCTGCCCCCCCCTTGAGAGAATCTCCTTCTTTACCCTAGCTAGATCAAATTCTGTACGCGCAGTCAGTATGGTATAGAATCCCCTCTCAGCAAAATGAAGGGCAATTGCTTCCCCAATTCCTCGAGAAGCACCCGTGATTAGGATTTTTTTAGGAGAATTTTTCGTATGTAGATCTTTCATTTTCTTACATTTTTATCGGACTGATAATTTTTGAAAAGAAAAATATTATGTCTCATCAAATTTTGTTAAATTATCAAAAAATTACAAAAGAGAGTCCATTATGGATTCTGGATTGACCAGTAGAAGTTTTTTACGTATATAGAGAAATCATGACAATTGTTAAAATTATAATTCTACTTCTAGTATCAAAAGCTGGATTTTCACAGGAAATCCCCAATCCACAGTCCCTTTTAGAAAAATGGGATAAAGAGTTTTCGCTCGAAGAAGGATTGTACAATATCCAAATAATTGGTGAGCCCCCAGAAAGTAGAGAAACAAATGGATTCATGTTTTTAAATGCAAAAAATGATAGAATGATTCAACTTCGAGATAGCGAGGGAAATAGTACACAAAAATATTTATTCATTGAAGAATTTAAAAAATTTTATTTATCAATAAAAAATAAACCTACAATTTTTAAACTAAATGAAACTGACAGTATGTCAACGGAAGTTTTGAATTCATCACTTTCTTATTACGATATATCAGGATCTTTTATAGAGAAAAATTATACTGTTGAAAAAATGGAACCATACTCCAGCAAAGATAAAAAATATTGGAAAATAATAGTTGTTTCTATAAATAAAAATTTTTATAATAAACTTTATATATATTTAGATAAAGAAAAATTATTACCATACAGGATAGATTATTTTATTAAAGAAGGAACTTTGAGTAAAATACTAAGAGTTAGATACGGTAAAATAAATGTTCAAAGAAAAGAGCTCCAAGAGAACAAAGAAATCATTTCTGAATTGGAGATGACGCGTATGACAGACAGTAAAAAAAGTTATTTTAAAATTCTATTTCTAAGGACATTTCCACCAATTGACCAAGGATTGTTTTCTTTAAAAAATCTCTGAAATCATTAAATTTAAATATAATATTTAAATTACAAATGTTATAACTATTTTTTTCTGCCCACAGGTGAAAAAAAGCCTAGGATTTTATAGTACCTAAGAGGTAACTCTCTGAATTTAATTCAGGATTGTTTAGAACCAATTCCATGCAATTTTTTAAAATAGTACCATATTCTTTGGGATCAAGGTTTGGATAATTTTTTTTGATACTATTTCCATTGATTTTTAAATCTCTTAGCCTTAGAGGAGGGGATTCTTTTCTTATTTTATTAAACGCTTTGTTTACATTTTGTGATATAATTTCACCCACTAATAATCTAAATAAGCTAATAAACCCATCCAAATGAATATTTAAATTTGTATCTCCAAAAGATTGGATAAATTCAGAAATAAAAAATCTAGCAAATTTATCAGGGTTTTCTTTGAGTGATTTTAAATATTCTAAATTATCTTTTATTTTACTAATTATAGAGAGTGTGAAAATGGATAGATTATGAATTTCATTTGAAAATTTTAAATTTTTTAATAATTGTGATACTAAATCTTTATCGAATGATTTTTTACTTAAAAGCAAATGCATCATATATGCAACTCTAAAATAAATAGGATTTTTCACTAAAGATGTTAAAGAATTTTCATTTTCATTCAAAATAATTTCTTTAGTATCAATTTTCCAAAATAAGCTAAAATATCCTAGTTTGCTGAGTTCATATATTCCCTTATCAGGTGAATTAAAACTTAAAATTTTTATTACTTCATCATGAAATCTCTCTACAGAGACTTTTCCAGTGATACTTTTTGTTTTATCCAAAGCTGAATAAGTATTTTCATCTATTTTAAAACCAAGACCAGCCATAAACCGTATACATCTGATTGGTCTCAGTCCATCTTCTGTAAAACGATCTATTGGATTCCCAATAGTAGTTATTTTTTTTTTTTCTATATCTTTTAATCCATTTTGAGAATCTATAATTTTTTTATTTAAAATATCTAAGGCAATAGAATTTATTGTAAAGTCTCTTCGTACTACATCTTCTTCAAGTGTTTTTCCGAATTCTACATGATCGGGATGTCTACCATCCGAGTAACCCCTTTCTTTTCTAAAAGTGGTTATTTCAAATTTGTCATTGCCCAAAAGAACCGTAACCGTTCCATGTTTGATACCTGTATCAAATACTTTCTTAAAAAGATTTTTTACTTCTTCAGGATGCATAGATGTTGTTATATCATAGTCTTTTGGCTTAATGCCCATTGCGAGATCTCTAACCGATCCCCCAATTAAATAGGAGCTGTGATTTTTGCTTTCAATTGTCTTCTGGATGTGTATGATATTATTTTTTGTTTCTTCTTCTATGAGAGAAACCATTCTTTCAAATAGACTCATTTAAATTACTTAATTTTTCAATCACTGCTTCTCTCAATATATCTTCATGAATCCGACCGTTGAGTTCTATAGAGTTTTTTTGTTTGTATCTAGCTGGTAAATCATTTAGTATTTCAATATAAAATTGGATAAAATATTCTTCACTCCATTGAATTTTTTTAAATTTAGGAATTTCCTCTTTTAATATTTTTTTTAGTCTTTTCTCATTGGAGTTTTTAATATCCCCAGTCCATTTGTTTAGTCGAATGATTCGTTCCCTGCTCATTTGCAATATCCACAAATTCCCTTCACAAGAATTTCCACGGATTTGATTTGGTAGTCACCAGCTTTTTTAATGGAAAAGTCAAACATTTCATCTAGGAGGCATTCCATTTTACCGCATACCTCGCATGTAATATGCGCATGTTCGCTCATTGAATCCATGATTTCAAAATAAGTAGTTCTCTCTTTGGAAAGAAGGGATTTCACAATGTTTTTTTCTTCAAATTCACTTAGGGTTCTATAAATTGTAACCCGATCCCAGTTTTTCTCTGAATCGAGCATTTCCATAATATCAGAGTGAGAGAGAGGTTTTCTAGAAGTAGCGAGAATCTTATAAACAGCAACTCTTGCTTTTGTAATTTTAAGATGATTTCCTTTTAAAGCAATTTCTATATGCTCTTCGTTTGAATCCTGACTGTCTTTCACCATTTTACCGCTTTTCAGAGACTTCATTCCATATTGTACGGTATTTAATTCCTAAATAAATATCTTTTTTTAATAGTTCCCGAATTTTTTGATCTTTTTCTGGATTTATAATGATCTTCATAAAGGGTGAATCCTGTTTATTGCGGATGATATCAACAATTTCCTCTTCAGCAATAGTTTTTGCTTCCAGACAAC
>CAMCZP010000042.1 GCA_945887855.1 Leptospira interrogans serovar Manilae
ACCGGAACTGTAGAGGCTTCCACTCACAAGTGTGAATAAAATTAAAATCAAAAAGATTTTCTTATACATAATTCTCATATGAAAAAAAAATGGAGTTGGAAATCGAATCTTTTTTTTTACTCTAAACACTCTTATGAAAACATTTTTACTTCTGAGCTTATTCTTGTTAACAAGATCGATTTTTGGTCAGACTGCCTGGTCGCCCTACCAAAGAGTTCTTTGGATCCAACCTGCAACTTTCCAATCGGAGTACAACAATCCATTTTTACCCTCTCCCTATAAGATGAATATTTTTCAAACTGCAGTACAATATGGTATTACAGATAAATTGACATACGACCTTACAATAGGCTATGGGAGAATTCATAAGATTTCAAATTACTATCCATATGCGGGAGTAGAACAGGAAAATCCAAGTACAACTAAGCATGGTTTTATTGATTCAAGGATGGGACTACGTTATAAATTTTTGGATGAAATGGAATCTAAATATGACTGGATGCCCACCATTTCTCTTCGAGTGGGAGTCATTAAAAAAGGAGACTATGACAGAAGACCCCAGTCCCTAGGAGATGGTGCGAGTGGTGCTGAAGTCAATTTGTACTTCGCCAAGGATTTTAATTTTTATGGATTTGGAACGTATGGGGATATTGGATATAGAAAACGGGAAAAGCCAGTTCCGAGTGACCAGGTTTATTCTGTATCACTTTACAAAACATTTTTTGAAAATATATATTTTATCACAGGTTATAGGGGGCAAAGGTCTCTCGGAGGATATGCCTTTGCTGATCCCGCCCAAAATGAACCCCAGATTCCCTCCACTACCACCACAACAACCCAAATCACAGATTTTGAAACCTACGCTACCAACAGATGGCTCCGAGAAGAAAGACCCGACTGGGCAAGAAGAGAAAATTTTTTACGGCAGGAATTTAGTTTAGCGTATCGCGATTCCTTTGGAAATTTTTATACTCTGTACTACTCAAAAACACTCAAAGTAGATAACTCACCAATATTGGAGACGTTTGGAATTTTGGCTAATTTTAGTTTTTATTTGTAAATCATAGCAATTGAAAGTGGAATTTTTTTCTTAAAACTTTTTTAACACCAAAGTTTTACTTGCCTCCATTTACTTTCTAAATTAATCTAAACACCAATGTTCTCTAGAACCTTACTACTTCTATCTATCCTTTTATATTCTTGCTCCATAGCAAAAAAGCCACCCGTGGCTGAAAATGGTGTTCTAGATCTAAAAGAATGGTCATTTAAAAATAATGGTACTTTAAAACTCAACGGAGTATGGAATCTATTCTGGCAGGAATATCTTACACATCCTCAAATTTTGCAACGACTGGATTCCACCAAATCCCGAAATTTCCTCTCTGTTCCTGGAGCCTGGAATGACCAAAACTGGAATGATTCCAAATTGCCAGGTCATGGTTTTGGAACCATCCATGTGAGACTGACCAATATGCATGAGGATGACCTATCTATTTATGTGAATCTCATTGGAACCTCATTTAAACTCTATTGCAATAGCACCCTTGTCTATGAAAATGGAAAGATTGGAAAAACTCCGGAAACCTCAGTTCCAGAAATGATTCCTGGGACGGGCGTAGTACATTGTAAAGGAACAGATATTGATATTGTACTACATATATCAAATTTTTCAAATAATACGGGTGGTGTCTTTACTGCAATTGAACTGGGTAGTTCTAAGATAATAGAATATAATAGAGATAAAAGTCTTGTGCTAGATTTTTTTCTTTTTGGAAGCTTACTCATAATGGGACTTTATCATTTTGGATTATATGCCTATCGTAAAAAAGATAAATCACCCCTCTATTTTGGGCTTTTTTGTTTTTTTATGGGATTTAGATGTGTGGTTACAGGAGAGAGGTTTCTGTATAAAATTCTCCCTATGATGAGTTGGAGTTTAGGAGTAACTTTGGAGTACTCTACATTTTACATAGGGGCACCAATGGTAATGCTTTTTTTATCTTCTCTTTTTCCAAAAGAGTTTAATCCAAAGATAGTAAAGGTATTTTTAATATTATATTCCATTTTTTCTTTTATGGTAATACTTACTCCACCTATAATTTTTAGCCATACATTATTTTGGGTCATGATCTTAACTCTGATTAATGCATCTTATGATATATTTTGTACAATTTTAGCAGTTATTAGAAAAAGAGAAAGTTCAATAACTTTTATGATAGGAATGAGCATATTCTTTTTATTTATAATTAATGATATATTATTAAATATAACTCCCATAAACTCAGAATATCTCAGCCCATTTGGTTTTTTTATATTTATTTTTTTTCAAGCGTTTATTTTATCTACTAAATCCTCTATTGCATTCTTAAGGCTTGAGGAATTTTCTGATAAATTAGAACATAAGGTAAAAGAAAGAACACTTGAATTAGAGGCAGAAAAAAAATATGCAGAAGATGAAAGATTAAAAGTAGAAAAAGCCTTATTAGATTTAAAAAATACCCAAGAACAGTTGATCGAAGCGGAAAAAATGTCTGCATTAGGTAGCCTAGTGGCAGGCGTAGCACATGAAATCAATAATCCAATAGGAGTAATTAAATCTAATTCTGAATTGATCCATTTAAATTTAAAGAATAGTTATTATGAACTTCCTACTTTTTTTGATTCACTTTTAGAGGAAGACAAAAAAATCTATTATACGTTACTAAATCTTTCCATAGATAAAAAAGTATTTTTATCCACAAAGCAGGAGAGATCCCTCAGAAAAGAAATTGAATCAGAACTATATTCTTATTCAAATGTAAATAAGGATACTATCCCTTATCTGTCGGAGCAATTATTAAGACTAAAATTAACTCCACCATTTAATGAATATATAGATGCATTAGGGCAAGAAAAATTTAGTAGTATCATAAAAAATTTATTGTTTATCACAAATCAGTTTAACTCTATTTCAAATATTGAGATAGCAATAGAAAAAGCAAGTCGTGTAATATTTGCTCTTAGATCCTATCTAAATACTGAAAACTATATAGAGAAAAAAAATATAAATTTAATTAGTGAACTAAATAAAGCAATCCATGTGTATGACAATTATATCATAGGAAAAATTGATGTAAAAATTACCAATGATATTAATTTTACCTTATTTTGCTCTGCAGAGGCAATCAGTCAAGTATGGAGGCATCTCATCTTCAATTCAATCCAAGCTATGCAATCTACCATTAAAAATTTGGATATTATAATTGAAATTCATAGTTCAATTCCAGAAAAGTACAATTCCTATAAATCTTCCAACCCATTAGGATCTACAATTGAAGTTCAAAAATCGAAAAATTGGTTCGCTCTGTCTATTATTGATTCGGGGGAAGGAATACCTTTAGAATTACAGTATAAGGTATTCTCACCTTTTTTCACTACAAAATCTGCTGGTGAAGGAATTGGACTTGGTTTGTTTGTAGCTAAGAAAATTGTTCATGATCATGGGGGATTGCTCTTCTTCAAAAGTGAAATTGGAAGAACTGAATTTGTAGTTTTTCTACCTGAGTGATTTAAGGAGAGAGAATTTTGTAATACATTTAACTGAATACAAATTAAAAATTATACGATACAGAGATCCTAAAATTTCTTCCAGGGAATGGAGAAACCACCCTATCATTGTAGCCTCCTTCATTGGGTCCTATAGGTTCATTTCTAAGACGGGTAGGATAGTAGTACTGGATTCTATCAATTCTTGAATTCAAAAGGTTGAAAATCTCTGCTCTCAACACCCAATTGTTATACAGCACTGTGCTTATCATTCCATTGACCATGGTTGCTGGGGAGGATCGAATAGAATCATCTTCTGTAAGGGGACGACTTCCAAAGTATTTATAATTTATTGAACTTGACCATTTGTCAGTCGAGTACATGAGAGCTGAATAAAATATATTTCTTACAGATAAAGGCACAATATCCCCTGTACTGTCGTACTGAGTAAATTTGGCTTTAGAAGTAGACAGATCTAAAACTAAAGATAGATTTTGAGTAATAGTTAAAATCGTATTAAATTCAATACCTCTTCGAGTGCTTGCTCTACTAGGCTCGGTACTTCCCGTATCACCTAAAAAGAGTAGCTCAGATTCAAGGTCTAATGTCCAAAAGACCAGATTTGTACTTAAATTTCTAAAATAATGATTATGAATTCCAACTTCTTTTCCTTTTGTACGCGAAAGTGGAGTCACTTTAGAATCAGATCTAAACAATCCTCTCGCATCATTGCTGTGAAACCCATATCCTGCATTGAGAAATAATTCTGTTTTAAAGTATGGGCCTAGTACAATACTTCCTTTCGGATTTATCAAATTAGCATTTTCGTTAATTTTAAACTTTGGGTTCTCCGCATGCGAACTCAAAGATAGATTATTTGTATCTCTATATTCATCATATCTCAACAAACCAATTCTATCTTCAACAAGAAAGTTAAAGAATTCCCCACGCACTCCTAAAACTGTTTTGAATTTATCTGACCATTTTATTTGATTTTCGTAATACGGAGAAATATTTAATTCCCTAATTCTATTTTCCTTTAGCTTATCAAATCGTACTTTATTTTCTGATTCATATAACCCATTTTGGATGTAATCCCTTCTGATTTGCAGACCAAATGTATTTACCATCTTAAAATCAGAAATAGTATGATTTAAAGAATGACTCATGCTCATACCTGTTGTAGTTCTAAATTCTTTTTGTTGAATTTGGTCTCCTCTTTCTGGATTTTTAAGATTAAATGTAAAATTGGAGTACAGATCAAGATCATAGTAAACATTGTAAAACAAGATTTTAGAATTTATTTTTGAATCATTTTTATGAGCTTCCATTAATAAATTAAACCTATTAGACTTCCCGGCATCAGATGGATCACCCGAATCAAATCGATTCAATCCAGTGTCTGTTATGGAAAATGAATTTTTTCCTTTATCAATAGCTCGTTCTGGAATTTGATTTGTTGCATGCCAATTTCCATTATAAGCGGATCCTTTGATAGAGAAACCTTTAGAGTCATCTCCATAAGAATAACCCAACACTGAGTTATATTTTTTATACTTATCAGGTATAGACCAGGGACCATTGTAATTGGATACATCACCCACAACTAAAAAATCTCCATTTAAAGACTTGAAAGAATTCATAGACAGAGCTCTTCTGTGACCAAAACTACCACCTTCCAATTTAAAATAATTTGATTTTAAAGTAGTAAAATATTTTATATTCATTGATCCAGCAGAAGAAAAGTTTCCATCCTCTACTGAGTATACTCCCTTTCTATATTTAACCTCTTGGATCAATTCAGGTACCACAAAGTTCATATCATTATAACCCTGACCATGTGTATGACTGGGATTATTGATAACAACACCATCCACACTACTTGAAAAATCAGTTCCATGATCGAGATTAAATCCCCTCAGAAAATATTGGTTTGCTTTACCTCCTCCACTATGCCCTGTGCTAATAACCCCAGGAACAACTTCAGCAATTTCACCTGTATTGTACAACGGTTTTAATTTTATAGTAGTAGAAGTAACAATTCCCTCTGACGCAGAATTTCTATCCCGTAGACCTTTAACTTGAATTTGATTTAAATCTTTTATATAAGAATTTTGGTTTTGAGAATCTACAGATTTTAGACTTTCAGTTTCATCACAATTTATAGAATTTATCTGAATAAAAAAGCTTAAGAATATTGAAATAATATTTGATACTTTTGTAATATGTAACTTTCTTTCCCGATATGAAGAAAATAATCCAGTATATTTACTTATGAATTTACAAAATCTAATATTTATCTGATCTTTTATAATTTTTTTTAATATATAAATATCAATTAAATTTTTCATAAAATTAAATCTGGTGGAAGTGCAAAAATCATTGAACTTCCTACTTATTTAAATTCTTACTCCTATTTAATTTACTGAATTTTATTTAGGAAACTTATAAAAAGGTTTTTTAAATAAAAATGTAACCGACTTCACTAGGCACCAAGCAAAGCAAGCTTTCTTCTAAATTGTGAGCTTAAAAAAATAATTTTAATCAATGATTTACATAATCATTTCAAAATAGAATAGAATTTCAAATAATTACATTCCATCTCACAATTTTATTTTTTTATGTCAACTAAATAACAATTGCAGACAATCTATATAAGATAAATATAAGCTAATGAAATCAAATTATAAATTTATATTTATTATTGTGATTCTTTTTTTTATATCTTGTACTACAAAAATAATAAGGCAAGAAAATAATATAGTTGATGTAACTTTAGATTTAGAATCATAAGAATAAAGAGATTAAAAATCAATACAATAAATGGATAGCAATGAAAATACATTTAAGATATATAACTAATTTACTTTTAATACTGATATTTACTAAATATTTTTTTATAAGTACACCTATTTTTTCTATTACAATTGAAACTACATCAGGAAAAGTTATTGAAAATGTAACATTAGGTGAAGAAAGAGAATCTACAATAGAGTTTTATGATAAAGATGGAATAATTACTGTAATCAGAAAAGATAATATTAAAAGTTACTACAATGATAAGCCCTCAGGAAATCCTATTAAATCAACTGATGAAAATTTAAAAATACCTATTAATTTTAAAAATAAAACTGACAAACCAGAATTCAGTATTTTATTGAATCAATCAATTGCAAATGATGGTGCATTTCAAGGAGCAAGCTTGTTTGGAGAGAGGCAATCAAGAAGAAACAATGAGAAATTCTCTCAATACAATGAAGCATGGAATATGGCAACCAGTCTGGAGTTTTTAGGATTACCTAAAAATTTACAAATGGGTATTACATCCTTAAATCCTCTAGTAGATAGAACCAATACAGATTCAGATTTAAAATATCAAAGTGCATCAGGTGGAGCTAGTAAAAATTCTACCGTACTTAATTCAATCAATTCGGGAACCTTAATGTATGACCCGAATGAAATCAAAACTAGAAAAGAAAAAAATGCCCTTTCCGATTACTTATTTTCTAGAGTCAATTATGAACACAATACATATTTTGGAACATTCGGTATGGGTCTTCTGTTTATCAATACAAATACACCCACCTACATAATGAGAGGTTTGTTTGTAATTACATGGAAACCTCCTTTTTTATCTTTTTTAAATCCAGTAATTACTATCAACAATAGAATGCTTTCTGAAGTGGGAGGTATTTACCAAGGAAACCATAACTATAGACTTTCTATAAGTCATGAATTTTTTTCTGGAAAAAACTTTCGTATCACTCCTAGTGTTGTGATGGGATATCAGGATGTGAATAACAATATAGATATGAAAAAAGGATTCAGTGACATCAGTCCTCGACTTCAATTCAATTATCTAAATTATTTTTTTGCATTGAATTATATGTATAGGGTAAATCCATACTTGGTTGATACAAAATACTACTATCCAGATATTGGTGTATATCCGGATATCAACCAAACTGACAATAAAACAATAGACCCTTCTAAAGTGAATGGTTGGGAAAATGCCCTAATTATAGACTCTCTCTCTGCTATAGCTCCAAATGATTTAGTAAGAACTTATTTACTAAATAAATTCCAACAACAAAAGATTGTTTCAGGTATCTTTTTCTTCAATATTGGATATACTCTGCGTTTTTAGATTTGATTTTTTCTGTAACCAAAGTTTTTTATTATATGGATAAATATAAATAATGTAGTACAAATTGGTTGAGCATTAAATTTTCAAAATCAAATATAAATATTTTTCTTGACTCCAATAAAAAATCAATAATAATTGAATATATCATTTAAGGAGTGAAATATGAAATCTGCTGTAGAACAACTCTCAACATATAAAAGTGTACATTTAAATAAAAAGAATTTAAATACCCATTTTGTGGGTATTCCCTTTATCATCTGGGCAGTGATAGTTTTAATGAGTCTTTTGCGTTTTCCTCTAGATGGCACTGAATTTCAGATCAGCTTGGCTATGGCTTTTGTAATTGGTGTTTTGGTTTATTACTTTTTACTTAACGTACGATTAGCCCTAGGAACGGTTCTCTTTATACTACCCATTCTCTTCAGTGCTGAACTTCTCGTTCGAAGCTCTGAATACTCAGGATGGATTGCCCTGGGAGTCTTCACAGTTGGTTGGATTTTTCAGTTTATTGGGCATGGGTATGAAAAAGCAAAACCAGCTTTTATGGATGATATTAACCAATTGCTCATAGGTCCCTTTTTTCTGATGGCAGAGCTATTTTTTATATTAGGGCAGGAGAAGAGTCTGGAGGATGAAATCACCCCCCTAGCCCTAGAAAAAAGGAAGCTATTCGAAGCAAAAAAAAGAGAATCTCTCCAAACAAACTAGGTTGATTTTCCTAAGTGGAGGGGGTGCAAATTTCCTTGACCCCCACTCCCAACCTAAAAAGATATTTTTATGACAATTCCACAAGAAGAGGAACAGAAAGAACGTTCCCTCAAATTTAGCACCGCTTCCAGACCAGACATAGGGCAGGCTATAAAAAACGGCGTTCGCGTCATTCCCATAGAAGTTGAAGACCAAATGAAAGATGCCTACCTAGGATACGCAATGAGCGTCATTGTGGGACGGGCGCTTCCGGATGTGCGGGATGGGCTCAAGCCCGTTCACAGAAGGATTCTCCACGCAATGAATGAAAGGGCATGGAGAAGCGATAGACCCTATGTAAAGTGTGCTAAGATTGTTGGGGAGGTCATAGGTAATTATCACCCACATGGCGATACGGCAGTATATGACACCCTTGTGAGATTGGTCCAGGAATTTTCACTCAGAGTCCCCCTCATAGATGGGCAGGGAAATTTTGGTTCCATAGACGGGGACAACCCCGCAGCCTATCGTTATACAGAAGCCAGACTAGAAAAGGTAGCAGAAGAGCTCCTCCGTGATATTGAAAAAGAAACTGTTAACTTTTCTCCGAATTTTGATGATACCAAAGAGCAACCCGATGTCTTACCAGCAAATTTTCCCAATCTCCTTGTAAACGGTTCCTCGGGGATTGCAGTGGGAATGGCGACCAATATTCCCCCGCACAATCTTGTGGAATCCATAGATGCTGCCATAGCAGTGATTAAAAATCCGGAAATCTCTAGCCGGGAGCTTCTAAAAATCATGCCAGGTCCAGACTTCCCCACAGCTGGAATTATCATAGGTGGTGATGGACTGGTCTCTGCGTATACAACAGGAAAAGGTTCTATACGAATACGATCCAAGGTGGACATAGAAGAAGGCCTAAAAGGGAAGGATATAATTGTTGTCACTGAAATCCCTTATCAGGTGAACAAAAAGACACTCCTTGAAAAAATTGGTGACCTTGTAAATGATAAAATAATAGAAGGAATCACTGAAATATTAGATCTTTCGAATAGGAAAGGTATTCGAATTGAAATACACGTCAAAAAGGATTTCAATTCACAAGTAATTCTCAACCAACTTTTTAAACTAACCCAACTTCAGGTCAGCTATGGTATTACAATGCTTGCCATCTACAATGGCAGACCTAAGATTTTTTCACTCAAAGAGATTTTAACTGCTTTTATAGGTCATAGAAACGAAGTTATAGTTCGTAGGACAAAGTACGATTTACGAAAAGCAGAAGAAAGGGCTCATATTTTAGAGGGTCTCAAAATTGCTCTAGATAGTATAGATGAAGTCATACGTATCATTCGCTCATCCACAAATGCTTTAGCAGCAAAGACAGGCTTAATGGCTGCCTTTCCGCTTTCAGAAGTTCAAACTGATGCAATTTTGGATATGAGACTTCAGAGACTCACCTCTCTAGAGGTCAAAAAAATCATAGATGAACTCGAAGAAATCAAACGTAAAATTGCAGATTTTTTAGATATCTTAGCCAAACCGGAAAGAGTAAGCCAAATAGTTGAAACCGAACTATCTGAAGTATCACATAAATTTGGAACCAAACGAAAAACAGAAATCAGCTTAGAAAGTGTAGACTCCACAGGATTTGATGCGGAAGATTTAATAGCTGATGAACAAGTTGTAGTGCAAATTTCTGAAGATCAGTTTATAAAACGTTTGCCAATAGATACATTCAAACGACAAAAAAGAGGCGGGAAAGGCGTTCAGGGCATGTCTCCTAAGCGCGACGATATCATTAAGATGATTCGTATTGCATCTACCCATGACAACCTTCTTCTCTTTTCAAATAAAGGTAAAATGTATGTCATGAAAGTCTATGAACTTACAATTGCCACCAAAGAAGCAAGGGGAAAATCGCTACGGGCATTGATCAATTTAAATCCTGATGAATTTATAACCTCAATATGCACGGTAAAAGAATTCAATGATACTTCTCTTGTAATGGTGACATACAATGGAATCATTAAAAAGACCCTTCTCTCTGAATTTTCCAATGCAAGAAAAAATGGTATTATAGCCATAGGGCTCAGAGAAGATGATTCTCTTCTCTTTGCGGATATTTTAAAAGATGAGGAAGATATTTTTATAGGTAGCAGGGATGGACTTGCAGTGCGTGCAAATCTAGCAAAACTCCGATGCCAGGGTAGAACGGCTACTGGTGTCATCGGTATGAGGCTCGAAGAAAATGACTCCATAGCAGGTGTAGCAATTGTTCGGGAAGGTTCTGAGCTCCTAGTGATCACTGAAAAAGGCTATGGCAAAAGAACAGACTATGCTGAGTTCAACACAAAAGGTCGGGGTGGCAAAGGTATGGCGTTCTTAAAAGTAACAGATAAAAACGGAAAAGCTGTTCGTATTGCATCCGTATCTCAGGAAGATGAGATTATGGTGATGGCCCAATCTGGAATGATCATTAGAGTTGAATGCAAAGAGATTGGAATGGTGGGACGTGCTACTGTAGGTGTGAGGGTTGTAAATCTTAAAGAAGATGATGTTGTAGTAGACTTTGCTCTACTTTCTGAAAAAGAGGAGGAATGATGGAAAGACCATTTAGAGTTTTGGGAATCCAACAGGTTGCCATTGGCGGGGAAGATAAAAATAAACTCAAAAATTTTTGGGTGGATATGATGGGTCTTAGTATCACTGGAAATTACAAGAGCGAAAAAGAAAATGTGGATGAAGACATTGCACGCATTGGAGAAGGTCCTTATTCTGTAGAAGTAGATCTTATGCAACCAATTGATCCAAATAAAAGCCCAAAAGTTCACGATCCCAAACTAAACCACATTGGATTATGGATTGATGATTTAGAAGCCTGTGTAAAATGGCTCACCGAAAAAAAGGTTCGTTTTACACCCGGTGGCATTCGCAAAGGTGCTGCGGGTTACAATGTATGCTTTATTCATCCGAAAGGAAATGAAGAGTTTCCTTTTTGTTCTGAAGGGGTTCTTGTAGAGCTAGTCCAAGCACCACAAGAAATAATCAAAGCTTTTACTCTTTAAACACACAAATACGAGATTGTATTTGTAAAGAGTCAAATCCTTTCTCGTATGCGTACTACATTTAATTCATATAGATGGTGTTCCTACAAAAAGTCAGTTTTTGCAAATTTATTCGCAACAATCCTAGGCTTTTTTCCGCCTACCGGCGGAAAAAGATAGTTATTGCAGTTGCGTCATAAATTTTTAAAATTACATAGTAGTAAAAATATCTATATTTTTACTCTCTCATTTCTTTTAAGCTGTACAAACCAACTTAAAATTCCAATAGGAAGTCTAGACCCAAGGTCATATCCAGAACTTTATCTTTTTGAAATTCCTTCTTTTGTATGTAAGCAAGTGACTCCTATTACTAATTTTTCATTTCGCCCTGAATCCTTTATGCAAAAATCAAAGGAGTGTTTCTTTAAAAAATCAAGTCATCATGACCAATATATCCTAGATTGTGAAAAAAGTTTAAAAATGTCATACATATATACAACTAAAATTGGTACTTGTTTTGAAATATTAGCGAGTTATAAACGGGATTATACTAAAGAGAATAAATAAAAAAAATTTAATCTATTCAATGGTGAACCTCCTGCAAAAGTTCTTGCTTTTTTATTAGGAATATTCTAAAGATCAATATATGAATCGAGAATTTGATATTATCCTGTGGGGTGCTACAGGCTTTACAGGAAAATTAGTAGCAGAATATTTTGCAAGCCAATATGGTTGCAATGGCTCTAAGCTCACATGGGCTATAGCAGGTAGAAATGAAGGAAAACTAAATCTACTGAAGAGCTCGCTCACAAAGATTGATCCATCAGCCGAAAATCTGCCCGTACTAACAGCAGATATCGACTCTCTCCCATCACTCCAAAAATTAACAAGGCGTGCCAAAGTAGTTTGTACCACAGTAGGTCCTTATAACTTATATGGTAAAATTCTCCTAAAGGCATGTTTGGAAGAACAAACCAACTATTGCGATCTCACAGGTGAGCCCAATTTCATTCGATATAGCATTGATACATTCCACAAAGAAGCAAAGGAGAAAAAAATCCAAATAGTACATAGCTGTGGGTTTGATTCCATTCCATCAGATTTAGGTACCCTTCTATTACAAAAAGAATCCGAACGTAGATTAGGTTCTCTCTGTAAAGAAGTCCTATTTGTTGCAGGTGAATCCAAAGGTAGTTTTAGCGGAGGAACAGTCATAAGTCTTTTGGGAGTCATAGAGGAAGTAAGTACAAATGAGAATACAAAAAAAATTCTTGAAGATCCCTACTCTCTAAATCCTCCCGAAATAAGGGGAAATGATACAATTGATCCCACTGATATAGTTTATATCGATGCTCTAAAAACTTGGGCATGTCCTTTTTTGATGGGTCCAATCAACACACGTGTAGTACGAAGAAGTAGTGCTCTGCTTCATGGTTCTAATCCTTTTCTCTACCAGGAGAGAATGGGCTTGGGTGATGGCATAGGGGGCTGGTTATTGGCACAAAGCATACGGTTAGGTTTGGGGAGTGTTCTAGCCCTGGGATCAATTGGGCTTACCCGTAATATCTTAAAAAGCACAATATTCCCTATAAGTGGTGAGGGTCCCGATCTAGAACTTCGTGAAAATGGGTTTTTCAAAATATCTATTTTGGGTTTTAAAAATGGTCTGTCTAGCAAAGCTGACATACAAGTGGATATCACCGGGAAAAGAGATCCGGGATATGGTGCTACATCTAGAATGATTGGTGAATCTGCTGTATCTTTAGCTAAAGGAGATGTTCAACCAATTTATGGTGTAATTACTCCTGCTATTGCTTTTGGATTGCCTTTTTTAGAAAAACTAAAGAAAGTAGATATCGAGTTTTTGGTAGTCAATAACAAATCTGAGATAGGTACAGTTTCCAATCCAAGTAGTACACCTTCTTAATACCATAATCAAAAGTTTCAAAAACCCAGAGATCTATATCTATTTTACCATCTGATACAACTTTATATGCTTCTTCTATCTCAGATATGATCTCTTTGAAAATGGGAGAATGCTTTGCATCAAAAGGATCTAAATCCCTATCACAAAAACCATAGATCCCTCCCAGTAAAGCTGACAATACACCTTCTTTGAGGATTCTATCTTCATAAGATGGAATTTGTTTTACTACTTCAGAATAAATCTCACCTACTTTTTTATTTGATACAGATAAAAGCAATTGCACCCTTTCCTTTTTTCGGTAATCATCCTCTTTGGGAAATTGGAGAAGTGCAATTAGATCGGATGGTTCTACATCAGCCATAGATACCTCATGTTATTTTTTCTTATGAATCCAATTTGCAATAACAGAATATATTTCTTTTTGTGCATGAGGATGATAAAAAAGATCAAAATGGTCATAGTCATGACCTAATGCAGAGGCAGTGCTTGCTTCAAAATAGCTCAGTGAAAAGTCTTTTCCCCAACCCTTAAAAAAAGGAGCTAAAACAGCTTCTTCAGGTGATACCCCATCTAATTTTCCATAAACTACTAAAATATGTAAATTTTGGTTTGTCATTTCATTGAATTGCAAAGGGTCTTTTTCCAAAGCGGGTAGTACATTTGGATAGGTTAGTGCCCTTCTTGGATGATTTTTTTCTATAGCTAAGGAAGTAACAAAGCGATTACAAAAATTATCTTTTTCTGAAATTTTACATAGGTAGTTTTCATCTTTTTTAGATACTTTTTCAAACTGATTTACTAAACTTCCAGAATATTTATAATCTAAGCCTGTTCCCAAAAAAAATACCTTTTGAATTTTAGGTGAAATATTTCCTGAAGACAAATAATGTGCAATAGCCTGCCCCCCAAGTGATACACCTCCCAATATGATTGAAGACTCATTTTTTTCTATTTCAGTTAGAATTTCTCTCAATGCTTCTGTTCCAGATTTTTTTAATGAGAAAGTAGCAATCGATTCAGGAGAGATTAAATATACCGTATATCCTCTATTATTTAAATAGGGAATAAGTGTGCCTCTATTTTTAGATGGAAAGTAAACTTCTTTATAAATAGTATAGGTTGATAAATATGTTCTATCTGAGGGAATTACAGGAAAATCAGATGAGGGATATAAATTTTCTTTTCTGATAAAAATTGGATCAAAAAGTACTACAGCGCCCTGGCTATCTTTCACAGAAAACTTTTTTAAAGAGAAATTACCAATTTTAGTTGGAATTATTTTTTTATCTATCTGCCACTGTTGTTCCGAAATAACTTGGTATGTATTACAATTTATTAAAAAAATAATCAAAAAGATAATTAAAAGTTTAAATAGTTTCATCTTTATTTATTCCTCTCATTCATCCAGGTGACTATATTTGGAACTACATCTTTTACTATACCCTTTCCTGTTACTAAATCTACGTGGCCATAGTCTTCAGAGTTTCCATCTGTTCTGGAAATCATCATCATAGTTTTATCCTTACTTCCGATATTTTCATACACATGCCTTACAATATACGGAGCTCCCAAATGATCTCTCCTTCCAGCAATTAAAAGGACAGGAGTCTGAATATTGGATATATTTTGTGTATACTTTATTTTTCTATCTTCACTTTCAAAGTTCCAATTGCCCATTCCATTTGCAAATTGTTGAAATACCCTTGGACTTTCATTGTTTGCACCCAGTCGAGTAAGTTTCCTTATTTGTTTTGAATCCATATTTTCAGGATAGTAGTACAAACTCATTAAATAATAATATTGAAAGGGAGTCCAAGAAGAAAAGGCTGAGAGGGATCCCACAGGAACTGTTGGGAAAATGCTTAGTATAGGAGAAACTGTGTCCAATAGATTTAACTTTTTTGGCTTAAATGGAAATGAAAATGGAGATCCAATGGTTACAAGATTAGCAATTCTAGTTTCATTCATAGAACCTGCACGTGCATAGATGACCATCCCACCCATACTATGCCCAATCCAATTGACCTTCTCGGCTTTTGTTACTTCTAAAACATAGGTAATGGCAGCATCTACATCATATTTTGCATAATCATCAAAGCTAAAGTCATTATAGGTTTTTCCAAAGTAATAACCTGGAGAGGTAGATGAATCCTCTTCCGCATTTTGGTTGAGACCCTTCATTTTTCGGCCTCTCAGGTTTAGAACAAATACCTCATACCCTTCTTTAGTCAGTTGGTAAACAATGGAATCTTCTTCATTTTGTTTGAAGTATTCTCCCGTTCCCATCAATCCATGGCAAATAATAACTGGATATTTTTTTTTAGAAGTTACCACCAGGGGCTCAAACCTTTCAATCCCAATCTTCCAATTGTCTTTTGTCTCTATGATCCTACGATCACCTCTGATGCGAATAGTTGTACAGGATACAAGAATTAGAAGTATTAAAATAATAATTTTTTTCATTATCTGCTCTGCCCTTTTGAAAAGCTAGAAAATAGATGATTCTTATTCCTATGGTTTGCAATCATTTTTTAAATTTTACTGTATTTATTTAAAAAATTTTCCAGTATTTCTTCATATTCTACCTTGTGATCCAAATAAAGGTAGGGTGTATGTCCCGAACCCTTTCCCTCAAAGAAAATAGTTGGGGCATATTGCTTTCTGGCTTGGTAGAGCTCATACCCCATCTCAAAAGGAACAAGTTCATCTCTATCCCCATGCGATAAAAATAGGGGAATTTTTGTATTGCATATGTCATCGCCAGGTGTCACTTGTGATACATTAAATTTTCCTATAATTCTAATGTATATATTTGAAAAAAAAAGTATAATTGGCATAAATAGGTGTGGTACTTTTACTTTTTGTAAGTGATAGGTCATAAGTCCTTTTAAGCTAGTAAAAGGACAAACTGCTACAATAAATTTTATATCTTGATCTAAAAGTGAATATTGTAGTACAGTTGCTCCTCCCATAGACTCTCCATATAAACCCCAAATTTTGGTATTAGGAAATATTCCTTTTGCATACTCCTTGATTTTATAGAGATCTCTTTTTTCATAAAATCCAAAAGATGGGTATTTTCCTCCACTCTCTCCTGCTCCCCTATGATCATAAAGAAATATGTTCCATCTTTCTTTTAGAAATCTATCCAAGTACTTTGCTGAGCCCAATTTGTTCCAAGAGATCCCATGACAAAAGATAATTGTTTTTTCCCCATCTCCGGGGAAATAAAAACCTGCTAGGTCATACCCAAAGTCTGATTTTACGAAAAAAGATTCTTTTTTTCGTTCGAGATACTCTTTTGAAATTTCCCCTTTTTCAATCTGTTGGTTGAGGGCATCTTCAGAGGATACCCTATGTGGATGTAAAAGCCTATAACCCAGGTAGATTCCTAAAAAAGTAAAGATAAGAATCAATAAGAGAAATAATAGTAAAATGTAACTCATAAATTTCTTTTAATTACTTGGTAGAATAGAATTTGCAAGATTTTTTTTATCTAAAACAACCAACGTTTCAAAATAAGGTGTTTTTGGAAAAAAATCAAATATTTCAATACTTTGTATTTTGTAAAGTCCAATAAGGTCTTTTAGATCGGGAATCAGGGTTGTATAATTACAACTTGAGTAGATGATTTTTTTTGGTTTTGAATTTTTTATATATTTTTTTACATTTTTACCCAAACCTGCTCTCGGGGGATTTGCAATACATATAAAATCCGTCTTTGGATTAAAATGTATATCGTCTCTATATAGATCTTTTTTTTCAAAAGTTAAATTGCTCAATGAATTCTTTTTTGCATTTTGTTTTGCAAATTGAATAGATTGATGACTCAATTCAATACCATGAATTTGAGAGTGATTCTGGCTTAAAAAACAAGATATTACTCCAGCTCCACAAAATAATTCCAAAATCTGATTCTCTACGCCAGATAGACTTTTGATTTTTTCTAACCATGCCTCCACCAAAAACTGATTGATTTGAAAAAAACCATTCTCAGGAATCTCATAGGTTACGTCTTTGATTTGAAATACAGAAATTTCTGATCCATATTTTTTAATACCTTTTGAATCCTTCCTTATTTTTCCATCCAAAGGTATTTTACTCGGAAAATTTTTAATATACTGATTTAGTTCCTTGTCTAACAATAAACATCCAGACTCAGGAAATGGAACCAATTGGTTTGACTTAACCTTATAGAATCCATTCATTCCATTTTTATTTTTCACTTGAACATTATTTCTATACGCATATTCCTCTTCAGAACGAAAAGGTATAGAATTTAATATAGAATCATTAATATCCACTAATTTATTAAATATAATATCATTTTTTAATAAGTTTTCTTTTATGATTTTTTCCTCTGTATAATCTATATGCTGAAACGTACATCCTCCACACTCTAAATAAATATCACACGGAGCTTCTCTTCTCAGAGGTGAAGGGTCAATAACTTTATTTACTGAACCCTTTGAATATTTTGAGATTACTTCAAACAAATCACAAACCACTGTTTCCCCGGGGATTGCCCCCAATACAAAAACAGGTGAATTATCATAAAATCCAAGAGTAAATCCATCATTTACCCATTTTTCAACTCTTAAAGTTATTTTTTCTAACATGAAATCTAGTAGAGATATCCAAGTGATACATAAAATAAAGTTTCGGAAGGATACCCATTTTTTGGAGAAATAAGTGAGTAGTCTAGTATAGCAAAGTTGAATTGAAACCCATTTCCATTTGGATTTGGGATATAACCAAACCCAAATCCAATACCTGTACCACGTCTATTTTTTCCAGTCTCATCATATTTACCTGCCATTTCTAACCCTGTTCGAATTTTCCACACTGAATCTTCACGAATAGCCATGCTCAAGCCTAATGATAACTTTACTTCTCCCCCAACTCCCCTATCAAATTTTGGTTTTGATTCATCACCGTTTAGTGTAAAAGATGATTTCTCATATAATATTCTTCTGAGTTCTGAGTATAGCTGAAGATTCCCTGTTAGATCATATGACATACCTAACCCTATTGTGGGTGGTAACCTTTCTTCTAACACATCTGCAGATCTATAACTTTTATACCTAAATACTCCTCCAGGATTTTGTGCAGAAAACCCTGCTGTAAATTTTTCGTACTTCAAACCTAGTGATACAAATGGTGATAAGGAGAGATTAGATTGCTCCCCTCCTCTAAATCCAACCCCCGGACCCACACCCAAAGAGTAGTAGAAAATATCTTTGAATTGACGGGAGTAAAAAACTTGTGTTTGAAAATATGTAGATTTAGACTCGCTTGGAAAACTGGAATGAAAAAGATTTCTTCCACGCACTCCTATTCCTGAAACACTGTCTAGTGGATAATAACCTCCAAAGTGAGATGGCTTGAGAGCTGCTGATTGGGTTCCCTGAAATGGTAGCATCACTCCCGTATCAAGAATAGGCGAACTTGTGCCCGCTAGGAATGCTGGATTTGAACTTAAATTTAATAAGGGATCACGTAGTGCTATTCCTTCGGAGGCAAGCCCTGCTCCAATTGTATGCACAGGGACTGTATCAAATGGTGCATATTGACCAAAAATGGGATATGTGAGGAAAAGAGGAAATAATAAGTAGATTATTTTTTTAAATTGTATTACTTTAAGAAAAAGTACAAGAATATTCATTGTACTTTTTGGTTTTTGTCATCTTCCTCAGAGTCCAGAAGTGGTTTATCCGCATCAGGATTTTTTTTGAGATACTCTTCGACAGTTTTTTGTTTTTTATCCAAGCGATCTAAATGATCTTCTATAATAAAATCAAAGTTCAATTTACCCAAGGCGATTTCGTATCTCTCAGATTCTAAAGTTCCCAGATCTAAATCCTTAGATAGCTTATGTGCTTTCATGGCATTGTCTTTTGCTGCTTTCCAATATGGAATTGCTTCTTTGTAAAATCCTCTTGCAAGATTAAAAGATTTTTTTAAATCATGAGCAAAGTCTAAGTTATGAAAGTAGACAAACCTTTTATCATAAAGAGAACCTATCCTCATATAAGCGCGCATAATTTGAAGATTCAAATGCATTGTCAATAAAAGCCTGTATTTGTAGTACGATTCTTCATCTTTTATTTCACAAAGTGAATTTCTTGGATGGCGAAATCTACTGCCTAAGCCAATTTTTAAAAAGTAGATATCTTTTCGTAGATCATTTTCACCATAGTGAAGATTCAAACCATATAGTTCATAATAATCTTCTAGAAATTTTGGACTAAACTTATTTAATTTATAAGGAACCCAATCTGAAAATTTCGTCTTTAGCCCACCCTTATCTTCTGAGTCGGAGTCTAAATCCAAATTCAATCTATAGTCTGACTGGACAGGAACAGAATGCAAGAAGAGTGGGAACAATAGGAATAGGATAAAATATTTCATGGCAAACTAGTTTTATGATCGGTTGAAGAGTCTCCATCCTCGAGAGAGACTCTTTCCTTATCCGTAAATAGTCCTGGCAAAGAAAGAAAGTTTTTATAAAAAATTCTTTGTAAATCCTTTTTTTCAAGTCCAGAATTCAGTAATTTTTCAACAGGATGGGAATAATTGTAAGGAATATTCGGAAAATCAGATCCAAATAAAATTTTATGTGGATAATTTTTAAGAATTTGTAGATAGGAATCCATTTTTTCACCAGTTGCGTAAAAATCTACAAATACCATCGTAGTATCAAGATAGAGATTAGGGCAATACTCCAAAAATCTAGCGTACTCTTCCACTTCTCTAGCTCCCATGTGTGCTACTATGGCAACTATCTCTGGAAACTTTAGTAAGAACTTTTGAAAATATGCAATCCCCGTAAATTCTCCTGGAACTGGTGCTGTACCTGTATGTATTACGATAGGTATTTTTTTTTCTTGAAGATATTGAAATACGGGATTTAGAATAGGTTCATTTATATCAAATTTACCAACTTCCAAATGTAGTTTAAAACCTTTAAATCCATATTCTTCCACAGCCTGTTTTACTGTTTTTAGTACGCCTGGCTCGGGATAAAATGTCCCAAATGGAATAACACCATCTAAAGTATGATGATTTTGATGAACCCATAGATTTAAAGAATCTGCCAATCCCTCTTTGTGAGCATAGTTTAAGGTCGTAAAAAATCTAACTTTATTTTTTTTTAGTATAGCAACTCTTTCTAAATCATTCTTCCTATAAGCTATCTCCCAATTGACACGATCAAACCATTTCCATATCAATTTCATAAACACCTCTGGAAAAAAGTGAGTGTGGATATCGGCAATGAAAGGGATGGAGTGCAATTCTAAAAGGGGAATATGTGAGCCTGTATCTATTATTGGAGGACGGTTCTCTGGATCTCTCCAAGGAAATGGACTGGAGTTATGGGTTGGATAAACAGCACAACAGGGAAGCATATAATATATTTTATTCAAAAAAAATTGGTGTCAAGTGAAATGAGAAATAAGATTAAAAATTGACAGAATATAATTCAAAGAGTGATAGTATTCAAATAAAGGACTTTATAATGAATATTCAAAACTTATTTTTATTTTCATTTTTACTTTTACTAAATTGTGGTACAATAAAAGAAGCCATTGATTGCGAAAGGTATCGAGACAAAGACTATCCTTCCGCAGTTTCAAATTGCAGCCAAACGCAAAAAGAATTTAACAATAAAATAGACACTGTCAGAGAAGTCAGAAAATAATCACTGCTTCTTAGACAGTTTTTTAAAAGTAACCCTTCTATTTTTTGCTCTTCCCTCTTCTGTATCGTTATCAGAAACGGGTTGCGAATACCAAAGAGCTTTTGTTTCTATTCTTTTTTCATCTATTCCCTTTGATATAAAGAATTCTTTGATCACATCAGCTCTTTTTTGACTTAACTTCACATTAAAATCTTTACTATCTATGTTATCTGTATGACCCGCAACTTCTATTCTATCTTTTATATTTGCCTGTAAATGCTTTATAACCTCTTCAAGGTGTGGCATCTGGTCAGCTTTAATTTTGGAATCGCTAAAATCAAATAGAATGATTTTATCAAAGATTCCGTCAGATGCTTTGGATTTTTTCAATAAAATTTCAAAAGATTTTTTATCATGGAGGGCTTTATCATCAGCACCCACAATCAAAGTTTCCGTTGAATATCCTGGGGCTGTGGCAGTTAGCTCAAAGGCACCTTGGGGGATTTTATCTAAAGTAAATGACTCTTTACCTTTTTGGAGTAAAAAACCTTCTTTTTGGGTATCACTAAAAAGTTTTACACTGCCTTCTATTATTACCCTCTTTGAATCAAAATCCTTTATCTCTACAATTGCAGAGGTAGATGCCACCAAAGGTTGTTCTTTCTCTTTTGGTTTTGGAGGATTGACTGCTGGCTCTACTTTTTCTGCCTTCTTTTCTGGTGGTTTCACTACCACTGGCTCTTCTACAACAGGTTCTTCGTCCTTTTGGGGCATGAGAATTACTTTTACAAATTTTGATTTTCCAAACCCTATATTCCCGGTTAAATCCAATGAAAACTCATTTGGGTAAAATCCTGGTGAACTCACTTCAATTTTATATTTATAATTAGTAAGTAGCTTAGTTTTAAAATTACTATTCTCACCTTCAGGACGATAATTGGTGATATCTCCTCCAATTCGTTTTGAAGTTAGCAATCGCACCAATCCCTTTTCATTATAGATTTTAATGGAAGAATCAAGTCCTATCATCGTACTTTCAGATCCATCCACTACCAATCCCATAAGATCAAAGGCGTATGACTTTCTCATATCCTCTGTAACGGGAGCTCTATAAATATCAAATTGACCTTCGCCACCCGGACGGTTGGAACTAAAGTATACCCACATCCCATCATGGGAAATTGTCATACCCTCATCATCATATTTACTGTTGAATGGAGAATTCATCTTCTTAAGTTCGCGAACCTTAGGAATGGATGGGGGCATATTATCTTTTTTGCTTCTCTCCACACCATCCTCTGCTGAAACTAAAGAATCATCTTCAAATTCAACAGTATAAAAACTATATTTATAATTATCATCTTTTCTGTCTGAACTAAAGAATAGAGATGTTCCATCAAAGTGATACGAAGGCATAATTTCATTGCCGGATGAATTGACAGCTCCCCCCATATTTACGGGAGTAGACCATTTGTTTTGCCTTTTATCACGATTAGAAACCCATAAATCAAAACCACCATACCCTCCAGGACGATTGGAGCTAAAAATAATTGTTTTTCCATCGGGGGAAATGGAAGGCATTTTATCATCAAAATTAGAATTGATTTCAAGTATATGCTCTGGGATTGACCATTTATCAGATGCAGGATTTTTACCGGAAAGATTGCGTGTGTAGTATATATTGAGACCTTTAAGACCATCCCTACCGCTTAGATTTGACTTTTGGGCAGTAAAAAAGATTTCAGATGGTCTTCCTTCAGAATCAAATAAAATAGAAAAAGGTCCTTCAAAATCAGGGGAATTCAATTCGCGAAAATTCTGGGGCTCTCCCCATGAGGGCACCCCCGTCCTATTTCGAAAGTTTTTGTTTTCAGAAATCCAAATATCCATACCCCCCATTCCTCCGGGACGATTGGACTGAAACACAATATAACGGGAATTTGGTGCAATGACTGGGGAATATTCCGAATTTTGGGTGTTGAGTGGATACGGAAATTTCCCATCCGCTGAAAAGTCCTGCGAAAAAAGAGAAAGGACGGTCAATAAGTAGAAAAACAAAATATACATTTACTATTCTCTTCGCTATATTCCCCATTTTTTTCACTCTTTTTTTCTTAAGATCTTTCTATTTTTCCTATGGATGCCAAAATCTTTTGAAACTGAAGACATTCCATTTTCTACCTATCTAAAAATAAAATTTTCTCCCTAATGAGAAACACATCCGATAGGCTAAGTAATCTATGAATTATTCCTCATTTTCAGGTCTCTACTTCCTGCGCCAACTTACATGCCAGAGTCACTGCAAGATGAACCAAATACATACCAAGCTATCAATTACTTACTCTTTACTTGTACTCCAATATTTTGTATTTATTATAATTGTATCACTTTTTTCGTGCTCTTCTACAAAGAGTATACCTTCTCAAAGTAGAATAAATAAAGTATCCGTTATTTTTGTTCCAGGTTACAAAGGATCTTTGCTAAAAGATAACGACCCTAATACAAACAAAATTGTATGGTTAAGTGCAAGCCAAGCATTGGGATTCTCTTCACCTGATTTAAAACTTGGGGCTAACGACCAGATTACAGAAGCTGGCATTTTAGAAAGTATAAACATTCCATTCCTTTTTAAGAAAGATATTTATAAACAGTGGATTGATACATTGAATAACCAAGAATCTTTTGATTCCTATTTTTTTTCCTATGATTGGAGAAAAGATAATTCTGAATCTTCTTTGAAATTAACTAATTTTATCAAAGAAATAAAGTCTAAAAATAATCTTCCCATCATACTTGTAGGACATAGCAACGGTGGTCTACTTGCAATGTCTGCATTAAATAAACACCCCGAAAATGTCAGTAAAGTTGTATTTGCAGGAACGCCTTTTTCAGGCGGAGTTGGTTTTTTAGAAGATATTATGATTGGGGTGAACACAGGAATAAATACAAAAATAGCCTCCCCTTGTGTAGTACAATCATTCGAATCTATTTATTCATTTTTTCCAAGAGAAAATAGTTTTGATA
>CAMCZP010000043.1 GCA_945887855.1 Leptospira interrogans serovar Manilae
GGAATCTGATTGTAAAAATGGTTTTCTCCTGGATGGATTCCCTAGAACAATTGAACAAGCAAAAGCCTTGGATCAATTGCTTTCGGAAATGAAAATAGGTTTGCAGCATGTATTAAATCTATCTGTGCCTGATAATGAGCTTTTAAATAGGTTGCTTGAAAGAGCAAAAATAGAAGGTCGTGCAGATGACAATGAAGAGACCATAAAAAATAGACTTATAAATTATAATAATAAAACCTTTCCTTTGCTAGACTATTATAAAGGATCAGGATTGTTACGAGAAATCAATGGGTTAGGATCAGTAGGTGAAATAACATCTCTCATTCGAGGAGTTTTAAAATAGTATGGCCAAAGAAGAGGCTATCACAGTAGACGGAACAGTCAAAGAACCGCTTCCAAATGCAATGTTTAAAGTAGAATTAGAAAATGGACATAAAATTTTAGCACATATTTCTGGTAAGATGAGGATGCATTATATTCGAATCCTACCGGGAGACAAAGTAACAGTAGAATTATCCCCTTATGATTTAACTAAGGGTAGAATAACATATAGAAAAAAATAGGAAATTGAGATGAAAGTAAGAGCATCCGTGAAAAAGATTTGTAGTAGTTGTAAAGTGATTAGACGAAAAAATGTTATTCGTGTTATATGCACAAATCCTAAACATAAACAGAGGCAAAGATAAATGGCAAGATTTGCTGGAATAGACTTACCTAGAGAAAAGAGAATTGTTGTAGGATTGACCTACATTTATGGAGTTGGTAGATCCTCTTCAGAGAAGATACTCTCGAAAGCTGGGATTGAACACGGCGTAAGAGTCAAAGATCTCACAGAAACCCAGGAAGCTGCAATCAGGAAAGTCCTTGAAGAAAGCTTTACAGTAGAAGGTGACTTACGGTCTGAAATCAATTTGAATATAAAACGGTTGATGGATATAGCATCTTATAGAGGACTTCGCCACAGAAAAGGATTGCCTGTGAGAGGACAGAGAACAAGAACAAATGCTAGAACCAGAAAGGGTGTTAAGAAAACTGTCGCCAATAAGAAAAAGGTAACTAAGTAATCATATGGCTGAAAAAGAAAAAAAAGCAAAGAAAGTTAAGAAAAAAGAAAAGAAAAACGTACCAAAAGGTAAAGTTTATATCCAAGCATCCTTTAACAATACTATTGTTACTGTAACAGATATGTCAGGAAACGTCCTCTCATGGTCTTCTTCTGGATTGATGAGTTTTAGGGGTTCAAAAAAATCTACTCCCTATGCTGCCCAAGTGGCTGCTGCCAACGCTGCAGAAAAGGCTATTGAAGCAGCAGGTCTCAGGGAAGTAGATGTATTGGTTTCTGGTCCAGGCATTGGTAGGGAATCTGCAATTCGTTCTCTTTCCAATAAGGGATTAACAATCAAAATAATAAAAGATATAACACCATTGCCTCACAATGGATGTCGACCTAGAAAAAGAAGAAGAGTGTGATAGGAGTAGGTAGAGAATAATGGCTAGATATACTGGACCTGTTTGTAAATTATGCAGAAGAGAAGGACTTAAGTTATTTTTAAAGGGGAGTCGTTGTCTTAATAAAGATAAATGTAGTTTTGAGGATAGAAAAGCTCCTCCAGGACTTCCACCCAAAAAGAAAGGAAAAGTTTCTGAATACTCCGCTCAGCTGCGTGAAAAACAAAAAGTAAAGAGAATTTACGGAGTTTTAGAAAAACAATTCCGTGACTATTTTGAAAAAGCAAATCATATGGAAGGTATTACAGGAGAGATTTTATTACAGCTCTTGGAAAGAAGATTAGATAATGTTTTGTATCGTATGGGATTTGCATCCTCTAGAGCACAATCTAGAAGTTTTATCAACCAAGGACATGTTTTGGTAAATGGTGTTAAAGTAAATATTCCTTCCTACCAAATTAAAATTGGTGACGTAGTTGGATTTAAAGAAAAATTTTTAAAAAATCCAATCATTGAACAAAATATTAAATTTTCACAGTCTTTAAATAGAAATCCTAGCTGGTTAACTCCTGATTATTCTAAGTTATCTGGTGAAATTATTTCTCTCCCAAAAAGAGAACACGTAGATTTACCTGTAAAAGAACAGGTAATCGTAGAATTATATTCAAAGTAACATTTTAAGGGAAACTACATTGTCTCATAAAAATTTGTTAAAAGGTTTTAAAAGACCTAAAAAAATAGATTACTTCACTGAAGTAAACACTCCTAATTATGGAAAGTTTGTTGCTGAACCATTTGAAAGGGGATTTGCAACAACTATTGGAAATTCATTGAGAAGAACCCTCATGTCATCCATTGAGGGCTCCGCTATTTCTGCCATTCGAATTGAAGGAGTAACTCATGAGTTCTCTTTCATTGAAGGAATTTCTGAAGATGTATCCAGGATAATTCTAAACCTTAAGCAAGTTCGGATTAAGTACGAACCTGAAGATAAGGATCAAAGTAAGGTAATTCATCTTGAACTCAAAGGTGCTGGTTACTTAAGAGCAGGGGATTTAGCTGTAGACTCATCTATTGAAATCATGAATCCAGATCATCTAATTGCTACTTTAAACGAAGATGCACATTTGATCATGGACATTGAAATCCAGAGGGGTAAGGGATATTTTCCTGCTGAAGAAAAAAAGAAAGAAGTAGAGATTTTAGGTACAATGCCAATCGACTCTCTTTTCTCTCCTGTAACAAAAGTTATTTTTGAGACTACTGAAACTCGCATTGCTCAACGATCAGATTATGAAAAACTAACATTAGAAATTTGGACTGATGGTTCCATCTCTCCTGAAGATGCCCTTGCCCAAGCTGCTAAAATATTAAAAGAACATCTAACAATATTTATTAATTTTGAAGAAGAAATTGAGGAAGAAGAAGATGAACTTGATGAAGCAGACCAAAAACTAAAAGCATCTCTTTCAAAACATGTTGAAGAATTAGAATTATCAGTTAGATCTCTAAATGTATTGAGAAGTTTGGAAATTGACTTTATAGTTGATTTAGTTAAAAGAAATGAAGATGAGCTTACAAAATCTAGACACTACAGTGAACAAAGTTTAGTTGAGTTAAAAGCTAAGCTTTCCACTTTGGGTTTATCATTTGGAATGAGGGATTTTTAGATGAATAAAAGAAATAAAGTTAAACAACTAAACAGGGAATCTACCCATAGAAAAGCAATGATTAATAATATGGTGATGAGTCTTTTTGAGCATGAAAGAATTGAATCTACAATAACAAAAATCAAAGTAATTAGATCTTTTGCAGAAAAGTTAATCACAAGAGCTAAAAAAAATCTTGATGAAATCCAGCCTGCAGAAGCACTTCACAACAAAAGAGAAGTGATGAGAAAAATTAATGATAGAACACTAGTAGATAAGCTTTTTACAGAAATTGCGCCCCGATACAAAGAAGTAAATGGTGGTTATACTAGGATATACAAATTAGTCAACCGTCCCTCTGATAATTCTGAAATGGGAATTTTGGAATTGGTTAATAAAAAATCCAGAGAAGAAATCAAAGAAGTTAAAAAACTTAGAAAAGAAACTCTAGAAAAAGCAAAAGAAGAAAGAAATAAGAATAAAAAATCATCCGAAAAAAGTAAAAAAAAGTAAAGTAATCCCCAATATTACTTGATTTTCTTCTTATTTGCCTTAGAGTATTTTTACCCTCAAAGGATTTAAAATAAGAAGGAAATCATGGCTCATCCCAATCAAGATTTAATCAATAAGTTTTATAATTCATTCTCTCAAAAAAATCCAAATGGCATGATAGAATGCTATTCCGATGCAATAGAATTCCAAGATCCAGTCTTTGGCCTTATTACAGGCTCAAAACCAAAAGCAATGTGGCAGATGCTCTTAGAGAGAAGCACTTCTCTACAAGTTTCATTCTCAAATATTATAGCAGATGACACCAATGGAAGTGCGGATTGGGTTGCAGAGTATGAATTTAGCAAGACAAAAAGGAAAGTTGTAAATAGGATCCATGCTGAATTTACATTTAAAGATGATAAAATCATAACCCATAAAGATACTTTTAGCCTATGGAAATGGGCAGGGATGGCTTTAGGCATTAAAGGATATCTATTGGGCTTTACTCCCTTAGTTCAAAATAAAATAAAATCTGAAGCAATGTCAGGATTAGAACTCTATATGAAACGTAAGAGAATAACCTAAAAGATAATAAATAATATTAATAAGTAGATAGATATCTTTCTACTTATTAATACTTTTGATTAGATAATCGTTCTTGGATTCTGATAATCATCTCTTCTCCATCAGCTTTATTTACTACTACTTCATGAGCAGCTGTCATAACTGGGAATTTTTCAAAATTTAACCTGATTAAATTAGAAATTACTTTGATCCCAAAACTACCACTTGTAATTTTATCTGATTTTATACCATTTACAAAATCATAACCATATTTTCTATCATGAGAATCAGCTCCAAAACATGATAACATAAAATCTGTAAGTCCAGAAAGACCATTAAAAGTTATCTCTTTTCCACCAAGTAATACACCAATGTCTACCATTTCTTTAAAAAATTGACTAGAGAGATGAAACAATGTATTATCAACATCACCACCTAATGCATCTTTAAAATACCCCTCTATCATACCCATAACTAATGCATAAACACTCTTAAGAGCACCACCTAATTGTACACCAATTATATCATGCTCTATCAGTGCTGGTTTGGAAAAAATATAACCTGTTGAAAACAATTTTACCAATCTAGGTATTTGGCTAGTATCAATAGCAGCTATTTCTAAACCTGAAATTTTTCTTTCCATCATTTGTTCGGGGTACCCAGCACCCGATGCAACTGCTAACCTGTTTGTATGAATACCCATATCTTCTAAGTCATAAGAGATCAACCCTCTAGGAGAAGAAGAGAATCCTTTAGCGACGTTTACTATAATAGAATTATTTTTTAGAAGTTCACTCTGTATTGCAGGATAAATAGACTCAAATTGCCAAGGGTTGGTACTTTGAACAAATAAAGTGGCTTTTTTCATTATTTCTGGATCAGATGTAAATTTAATATTGGGAGGTAATTTAAATAATGGGAAGTTAACTATATCACGATGTTCAGTATTACAGGCATTTGTAACTTCTTTGTCAGGATTATAAATAAAAATATCAACTTTTTTATTAGCTAAAATAGATGCTGCTGCTGTAGATCTAAAGCTTTGTCCGATCACCACTATAGTTTCATCTGGTTTGGATACATTTTGAATAAGAATATTCTCTTTGATAGGTTTGTCTGCATTGTAAAGATTTCTATAAATACCATGTTTGTGTTTACTTAAGTTAGAGCCCACAAGTAGAGCAAGATTATCAATTAGAAATTGTTTTTTGTCTCCTATTTCTGGAAATTGAATATGCTCTAATTCATCTAGTATCTCACCACCTGTTTTGCGTTTTATATCTCCCACAACAACTGGTTTGCCAATGACTAATTTACCACGGGCTGCATTGAATAAAAATCCTGAAGTAGGTAAAATCTTATCTGTGCCTTCTAAAGAAATTGGTATTACAATTTTATTTGCAACATAGTGGTACACAGTATCAACAAATGGCATTAGTCTTCCGTCCCTTGACCTTGTGCCTTCAGGAAAAATAGAAATAATTTTTCCTTCTGTTTGTAATTTTTGAGAGTGCCTAAATGCTCTCATATTGATTTTTGTCATCAAGTCCGAAAGTGATGGATTGTCAGACATATCTCGCTTTGAGCACACTAAAAGAGTTCCGAACATATACAAACCTAATCTAGTAAAATCAGGTTCAAAAGCTAATCGCCCAGCTATAAATACTATTTTTTCAGCAATTCTTTTACCCATCTCACCAGAAGTATAGAGTAGGTGAAAAATCCCAGGTGCGTCAAGATGACTAAGGTGGTTGGAAATTAAAGTTACAGGATATTTTCCTAATACTTTATCAATATATTCTAAATTCTCAGTACCAACAACTTTAAAGTTTCTCATTATGGGATTTAGAAAATTTACCATAAACTCTCTTGCCGATTCATTGCCTTCTGTATAAACACCAATTTTATCTAGAGTTTCTGGTTCTTTGAATATATTCATTACAGGGGGAATTGGTGTAGAACCTGAACGTATTAAGAAGTTTTCTAAAAGCTTTCTTGCGTCATCTTCAGACATACCATTTTTAACGAATATGTGTATGTTTTCAAAGAATTCTTTTTGCCATCTACCTACTGTAACTTCTTTCTCCACAATGCTTCTCCCTATTGATTATTATGCACTTTATATATAATACCTGATTTTTCTTCGTCAAGTATTTATTTGAATAATCCATTTTAGTTGTAAGTTACTATAGTAGTATTTTTCCTTGTATGTGTACTAAATTAAGAGGAATTTTTTGATGAGAAGTGAATTTCAAGGTGGTTCTGAGTTAAAATGGATTCCGGATGGTTTTCATTTTTTAGGAATCGAGGAAGCAAAAAAAAGAAGAAATACATTGGATAAAATTCACTCTTTTTTCCAAAAAAATGAGTTTAATGAAGTTTCACCTCCAACATACGATTTTTCATCTTCTTTCCAAAACCATGTGATTTACTCAGATAAGAAGAAGATAATCAAATCCAAAGATAATAGAGGGGAAGAAATATCTCCTAGTCCTGATCTAACTCTCCAAGTAGTAAAAGGGATGGCAGGATATAACTCTGATTTTGTGAAATCAGATGTGTACTACATAGGAAAAATTATAAAAGATATAGAAGGTGAAATCAGTAGTAGAAGGGAATTTACTCAGGCAGGAGCTGAGATATTAGGTTCATCTGATGTACATTCAATAAAAAAAATTCTATTTTTAATGGATGGTTTATGTAATCATTTAGCGATTCCTCATCCAATTACATTGGTATTGGGAAATGTAACTATTGTAATGTCCCTATTAGGAAACATGGGATATCCTTTAGAATCTATTTCTAAAATTATTCCACTTATTTATTCTAAAAATAAAAAAGAACTTTGGAATATTTTAAGTGATTACACCGACAAACCTGATTTGAAAGAAATATTATTTAAACTATTCTTAAGTTTTGATTTTTTAGATATTTTCACCGATTTAAAACTTCTAAATCAAAAATATAATTTAAGAATTTCTGAAATAATTGATGACTCGGAGCATTTATTAAATTATTCTAAAAACAATTTAAAAAATATTTCTCTTTGTATGGATTACACTTTATTTAGGGATTTGGATTATTATACAGGGTTTATTTTCCAGGGTTATGGAATGGGATCTTCACATCCTATCTTTACCGGAGGAGCGTACGATAAACTTTTTGAAAAGTTTACAGGTCAAGAAAAAAAAGCATGTGGATTTGCATTAAATATTGATATTTTTGAAGATATTATAGGAAATTAATTAAAGGAAAACGATATGTCAGCAGACTTGGTAGTAGGTGCTCAGTGGGGAGATGAAGGAAAGGCTAAAGTAATAGATTATCTTAGCAAAGATATTGATATTATAGTTAGGTATCAGGGTGGAGCAAATGCAGGTCATACTGTAGTCGTAGATGGGAAAAAATATGTATTTCATTTAATTCCATCTGGAGTTATTTATCCCAATACTATATGTGTGATTGGAAATGGTGTCGTTCTTGACCCTGAATTTTTTCTTAAAGAATGCATTACACTACAAAATGAAGGTTTTGATGTTTTTAATAAAACTTTTATAAGTGATGGTTGTCATATAATACTCCCATTTCACCAAACAATTGATTCCCTTTTGGAATCTAATTCTGCTCCTGGTGAAAAAATAGGTACCACAAAACGAGGAATTGGGATTTGCTACGCTGATAAGATGATGAGAACAGGTCTTAGAGCTGGAGATTTATTAGATGATACAATTTTAAAAAACAAGCTAAAGCTAATTGTACAGAAAAAAAATCAAACTCTAACAAAACTTTATGGTCTTCAACCCGTTCGATATGAGGATTTATATGATAAGCTAAGATCATTTATTGATCGTGCTAAAAAAATGATTATCAATACACCTTATTATCTTAACGAGGAATTAAAAAAAGGTAAACGCATACTACTAGAAGGGGCACAGGGAACTGGATTGGATGTTGATTTTGGAACGTACCCCTATGTGACAAGTTCTAATTCAACAACTGGAGGAGCAATCACAGGTTCTGGAATAAGTTTTCATTATCTCAAACATGTTTATGGAATTAGCAAGGCTTATACCACCCGAGTGGGGGAGGGTCCATTTCCTACGGAATTATTTGATGATGATGCAGAAAAAATGAGAGAATTGGGACATGAATTTGGTGCTACAACAGGAAGACCAAGGAGATGTGGTTGGTTTGATGTTGAAATGATCAAACACTCTGTTCGAGTGAATGGTATGACTTCTCTAGTACTAACAAAGATAGATATACTTTCTAATTATGATAAAATTCCGGTTGGTGTGGGGTATGAGCTCAATGGTAAAAAACTAGACTATCTTCCATCGAGTGGATTAGAGAATGTAAAGGTGATTTATGAAGAACTGCCCGGATGGAAAACTAATATATCAGGTATAAGCCAATTCAATGAGTTACCTTCCCTTTGTAGAGATTATATTCATTTTTTACAAAAACAAATAGGTGTTCCAATCAATATTATATCCACAGGACCTGATAGAGTTCACACAATTATTTTATAACTCTATTTATTTGGGTAAACTTTTTGGAAGGGTTTTTAATTTTTAAAACCTAAATTCTTATAAAGGATTGATCTTAAAAGCCTAAAAAATATCCTGACATTCATAGACGAGAGTTGTTAGCTCAGCTGGTAGAGCATCTCCCTTTTAAGGAGAGGGTCTCGGGTTCGAATCCCGAACGACTCATAGTCCATTCATGGTGCCATCGTCTAGTGGTTAGGACACAAGGTTTTCATCCTTGTAACCGGGGTTCAATTCCCCGTGGCACTACCAAATTATTCCAATCAATATAAAATTCTTGTTTTTATACTCAATGGATGTTTTTTAATCTCTTCCCGTAGTAATTTTCCAATATCTTTGTTGATATCCATTATAAGATATCCAATTTCATTTGTAGTACTTAAGTATTGTCCGGCAATATTTCCTCCTAGATCAGAAACAAATTTATTTATATCTCTCAACACTCCGGGTTGATTTTTATGGACATTTAATATTCTGTGGTGATCTCGTAGTACAGGTAGTTCAATATTAGGAAAATTTACACTAAATGTAGTAGAACCATTGTTGATGTACTTCACTAGTTTTGCTGCTACTTCAACTCCAATATTTTTCTGAGCTTCTTCTGTGCTTCCTCCTATATGAGGAGTGAGAAATACATTTGGAAGATTTTGTAGGGGAGAGGAAAATGGATCTTTATTTGATTTAGGCTCTTCCGGAAATACATCTACTGCGGCTCCAGCTATGTGTCCTGATTTCAATGCCTTTGAAAGGCTTTGGAGATCGAGTACGGTCCCTCTCGATAGATTTAAAACATAACTTCCTTTCTTCATGAGAGCAATTTCTTTATCACCTAGCATATTCATGGTTTCTGGTGTTTCTGGAACATGGAATGTGATAAAATCTGCTGTTTTTAAAACCGATTCATAGTCTGATAGACTTACTGCATTCCCGAGGGGTAGTTTTGTTTGGATGTCAAAAAAGATTACTTTCATACCCAAAGATTCTGCAAGAACAGAGACTTGAGAACCAATATGTCCATATCCAATGATTCCAAGAGTTTTACCTCTAACCTCAAAGCAGTTCGTGGCTATTTTATTCCATTTTCCAAGGTGGGCATCTCTAGATTGGTCACCAATTTTTCTTGCTAGGATGATGATCTCGGCAATTGCGAGTTCTGCGACACTCCGAGTATTGGAGTAAGGGGCATTGAAAACAGGTATGCCTTGTTTTTCTGCGAAAGATAGGTCTACTTGGTTGGTTCCTATGCAAAAACATCCAATAGACATCAATTTATTTGCATTTTTTAGTACCCTTTCAGTGACGTTAGTTTTAGACCGGATCCCTAGTATATGAACTTCGGGTATTACTTTAGAGAGTTCTTCTTCGGAATAGGCTTCTTTTATAAAATTCACTGAAAAGCCATCATCTTTGAAGAGGTTAATTGCATTTTCATGAATATTTTCTAATAGTAGTATATTTATTTTGTCTTTTGGAAAGGAAATCATACATCCAATGGACAGTGTATATGAAATTCTTGAAAGTGGATTTTTCTATTTAGAATCCTGAAAGGAATTTTTTTAGTTTGTCTACTTATAAGTATGAGAAAGAATGTTTGTGGGAGAAATGAATGCATAAAATTTTAACACTCTTTTGTTTTTTAATTATGAGTTGTTCTTCGCTCCAGGTTATCCCGGAGCCAACTTTGGATCTAGTAAGTGTAAAATCGTCTTCTTTTTGTCCAACTTGGAACTGGCATCCATTTTGTGTGGAAACTAAACCTAATAGTATCTTCTTTACCGGTACTCTCAATAATTCCACATCAGAAAAAAGATATTTTTTAGAATATTTTCAGGATAGCTTTGATACAGATATTCCAATAGGTGTTTCCTTAAAAATAGATGGAACATATTACGTTTTAAAAAAAGTTTCCACTGAATACTCATATACTATGAAACTTCGTAGTGAGCTATCAGAAGAAATGATAAAAAATATTAATAACACAAATCAACCAATTTCTTTGTCATACTCAAATAGAAAATCATCTATAAATTTTGACTTCACTATGAGTGAAACAGAGAAAATTAAAAATAATCTAAAGGATATGGTTGATAAAATTAATTCAATACAAAAGTTAAAAATAATAAGATGACAAGTTCTAATATTAAAGAAACAATTCGTTCTAAAAAAAGAGCAGGGGTATCATTCCCCTTATCCTCTCTTTTAAGTGAAAAATCTTTTGGCTTGGGTGATATATATTCATTAGACTGTATTGGCGAATGGGCTTTTCAATCCGGTGTATCCATTTTACAGATATTACCTTTAAATGACCTGGGATTTGGAAGAAGTCCATATAGCTCAATCTCTGCTTTTGCAATCGATCCAATTTATATATCCTTATATCTACTTGGGATTAATGAAATAAATTCAGATTTAAAGAAATTTTCAGATGATAGAGTAGCACTTAAGCAAAAAAAAATATCTATCTTAAGAGGATATTTCAAAAATATTTATAATGATAGCGAAAAAAAATCATTAAATATATTTATAAATACTAATAAATGGTTAAATGAATATATTATATTTTCATTACTGAATAATGAATACAATGGAGTTCATTGGTCGCTTTGGCAAAAAGACTACTCGATAGAATTGATGGAGTCTTTAAAAGCGAAGGATGAGACCGAATACTATTTTATTGCTTGGTTGCAATACACTTTATTCACACAACTAAAGGAACAGAAAAATAAGTTACAGGCAAAAGGAGTTTACCTAAAGGGTGATATGCCAATTTTGACTTCTGACCATAGTGCAGATGTATGGGCTAGAAGGAGTTTGTTTAACAGAGAAGTTACTTCAGGAGCACCACCTGATTATTTCAATGCAGATGGGCAAAACTGGGGCTTTCCTGTTATTGATTGGAATGCAATGAAAAAAGATAATTTCTTCTGGTGGAAGGAGAGATTGTCATACTTAGAAAATTTTTATCACTTGTATAGGATTGACCATGTACTGGGAATGTATCGAATTTGGGCAATACCTAGGGGAAAGGAATCTGCAAAGTTTGGTTTTTTTCATCCTCAAAAAGGTACTTCCAGGAAAGAATTTAACTTGGCTAGGCTATTTCCCGAAGACTTTGAAAAACTGGGATTGATCTATGAATTCAAGCATGAGCACTACATCTTTTATTGGGATTTTTTTAAAACTCCTAACTACCAATCTTTACCTGAGGAGATCAAGGCAAAATTTTATCCATTGAGCAATCTGCATCTTTTAAAAGATGAAGAGCATTGGAAAAAAGCAGGTGAGGAAATTTTACAATATTTATTTGAAAACTCATCCATGCTTCCATGTGCGGAAGATTTAGGTGCTGTTCCTTCCTTTGTAAGGGATAGTATTTTTGAACTCCAGCTTTTGGGTCTGGATATTATCAGATGGACTAGATCATTTGAAGATGGTAGCTATATAAAACCAGAGGGATATAGAAAAAATGCAGTGTCTGCCCTTTCTGTTCATGATACATCCACTGCAATGGGATGGTGGGAGGAAGCATCTGAAGATGATCGAACCGCATTTAAAAAATTATTTACTAAGGAAGCTATTGATTCTTCCAAAGAAATGAAGATCTTAGAGTATAAAAAAGAAGTAATACCCCCAATGCTACTTCAGGTCGCATTTAGTTGTGCCAGTCAATTTTCTATCCATATGCTACAGGACTTTATTATTTCAGGAAGCTTAGGAGATGATAGAAATGGTTTTCCTGGAATTTTAAAATCTCCGCTAAAACATCGTATCAATGTTCCTGGAACTCCCGAAGAAAAGAATTGGGGATATGTATTTCCATTCTTAGCAGAGGAACTGCTCCAAGAGAAGGAGCTATCAAAAAAAATCAAAGAATTAATTTTAAAGACAGGCAGGCTTCCTTGAATTCTATCTATGGAATCATATTGAGTGGAGGAATTGGTAAGAGAATGAAGTATGACACTCCAAAACAATTTCTTTCATTAGATGGAGATTCCATATTGAGACATTCAATAAAGAATTTTAAAAAATGGGGTCTTTTCAAGGCTATAGTTATTGTAGCTCCAGAGGCATACATAGAAAAAACAGAATCGGAACTCTCCGATATTCTTGATGACAATGATAGAATTGTGATTGGAGGTAATACAAGGCATGAGTCTACCCTGAATGGTATTTCAGCTTTTAATTATGAAAATGACTTGCTTGTATTTCATGATGCTGCTAGGCCCTTTGTTACCCCTAAGGATTTAGATGAAGTTACAAATTCAGCATTAGAATATGGTTCTTCTACATTGGCAGAGAAAATTTCAGAAACACTTGTTAATTCATCTCTAAATTGTGTGGAAAGTATAATTAATAGAGAGAATGCATATTCAATAAAAACACCCCAAGCAATACATTCTTCCCATTTAAAAAATTTACTAGATGCAAAATACTCAATTGAGCCAACTGATCTATGTTCATGGACATCTTTAATTGGATTGAAAACTGCTATAAAAATTTCAAATCCTTACAACATAAAAATCACTACCAATGATGATCTACAAAAAGCAGAGCTCTTCTCTAGAGCCTTCTCAATTTTGGAATAAAAAATGGCAAAAAAATTAATAAATAAAGTTCTGATAGTAGATGACTCTGAAGAAAATCGAATGATTTTGGAGGAAATTTGTAAAAATTTAGGATACGAGTCCGAGCTAGCTGAAAATGGAAAGCAAGCATTAGAATATTTAAGAATAAAGCCTTTTGATTGTATTCTCTTGGATATAAAAATGCCTATAATGAATGGAATTGAACTGTTAGAAATTTTAAAAAGAGACGAAAAACTAAAGAGTACTCCAGTTATTATGGTTACGGGGATTGAAGATTCAAAGAGTATAGTAGATTGCTTTTCTAAAGGGGCTGATGATTACATCACAAAGCCTTTTGAAAATGAGATATTGGGAGCTAGGATTAAGGGTGTAATTCAGCGATACGAAGTTTATCTGAGAGAAAAAGAACTTGTTGAAAAAACTTTTTTTGGAAGTGTAAAGCTTCTCAGTGATTTATTGGCATCCTTAAGTCCGCATATTTATGGAAAATCTAATCAAATTAGAAGAATAGCCAGAGCCATTTGTAATGAAGTTCATTACACAGATACCAATGAAATAGAATTAGCAGCACTTTTTTCTCATATTGGATGTATCTCCTTATCAGGAGAAATTATTGATAAATTGGTAAGTGGAAAATTTTTACTTCCTGAAGAGAAAACTATCTTTGAAAATCATCCACTTTTGGGATATAAATTATTAATGAATATCCCAATGTTAGAAAATATTAATAAGGCAATATTATATCAAAATAAAAATTATGATGGAAGTGGGCCTCCCCAAAGTGATAAGATAAGTGGAAATAGTATTCCTATTTCAGCGAGGATCCTAAGAGCAGCTATTGAATACCAATCTTGTAGGATTCGATCTAACTCTATTCTGGAATTGAGTGATACTCTAAAAGCAAAAGAATCTTTACTTGATCCAAACATATTTAAAGCACTGATGAATGTATTGGTTAAAGAAGAAAGCAGGGACTTAAAAGAATTAAAAGTAATACAGCTAAGAGTTGGGATGATTTTTGCATCTGATGTAATGACTGAGTCTAATACAAAATTAGCAAGTCAATGGCAAGAAGCAACAGAGGGAATCATTGAAAGGATTACAAATGTTCATTACCAAATTGGAGTCAAAGAACCAATGCATGTCTTTACAAATTAATAAATTCTTAGTAAAAGCTCCTTTGGTTACTATCCAAAAGAGCCTTTAGGTTTATAAGCGAAACTGTTCCATGGGAAATTTACTGGTAAGCTCCTTTACACCATCTTTAACAGAAGAAAAGGTTTTTTCATCTGTGATGTTATCTAATAGATCACAAATAAGATTGCCAACACGTTCAAATTCATCTTTTCTAAAACCTCTGGTTGTTAGAGCAGGTGATCCCAGTCTTATTCCTGATGTGACTGCGGGAGGTTTTTCATCAAAAGGAATTCCATTTTTATTCACTGTGATATGTGCAGCATCCAATCGATTCGCAGCATCTAGTCCTGTAATACCCTTGACTGACACATCTACTAAGACAATATGATTGTCTGTACCACCGGAGATGACTCTATATCCTCTTTTCATGAAGACATCGGCGAGTATGGAAGCATTTTCAATCACTCTTCCTATATAATCTTTGAAAGATGGTTGTAGGGCTTCTTTAAATGCAACTGCCTTTGCTGCAATAACATGCATGAGTGGTCCACCCTGAACTCCCGGAAAAACTCTTGAGTTTAAAATTTTCTCATTTTCAAGTTTAGAGAGAATAATTCCACCCCTAGGTCCTCGAAGGGTTTTGTGTGTGGTTGTAGTCACAAAGTCACATACTTCAATTGGAGATGGATGGTAGCCTGCTACAATAATACCAGAAATATGTGCTACATCTGCTAAGAGTTTTGCTCCAACACTTTTGGCAATTTCTCCAAAACGGTTAAAATCAATAGTTCGTGGATAGGCTGATGCACCCACCACAATTAATTTGGGTTTATTTGCTTTTGCGAGCTTTTCAACTTCATCATAATCTATTCTATGTGTATCCGGCTTGACACCGTACGACACAACTTTATAATTTCTTCCGCTAAAGTTTACAGGTGAACCATGGGTGAGATGACCTCCGTGAGCCAAATTCATTCCCATAAATGTATCACCAGCATTTAAACAAGCTAAAAAAACTGCCATATTCGCCTGGGCTCCGCTATGGGGCTGCACATTGGCATATTCCGCTTTGAAGAGAAGTTTGGCTCTGTCTATTGCTAGTTGTTCAATAGTATCGGCATGTTCACAACCGTTGTAGTACCGTTTCCCTGGATAACCCTCTGCATATTTATTTGTGAGTGTGGAGTGATAAGCTTCCATCACTGCTCTTGATACAAAATTTTCGGATGCAATGAGCTCTAAAGACGTTTCCTGTCTATGGTCTTCATTCTGTAGTGCTGAATAAACTTCAATGTCCTGCGATTCAATAAAACTATTCATAAAACCAGAATTATTACTCCCTGCTAAAAATAAATTCAGAATTTAGATATTTTTCTTTCATTAGCACAGGAACCATAGAAAGTACTTTTTGAAAATAGTTTTTAGGGATTCCTATGAGTTCTGTAGAGAGATAAGATTGTAATTCAAACGTAAGGGCTTTTTTAAAACTTGGGACAGAGAAGGTTTGTGGGAGATGAGAAATAAACTTTTCATGTGATCTGCCCTTTCTGTAATCAGGTTCCAGGGGAGGATGTTTGAGAATATCTTTCACACGATCAATCAATTTTTGGCTCAGTACTAAGGTACCATGATGAACTAAACAATCCCGCTTTCTAAATTGTGCATTTCCAGATATTTTTAATAGCTCTGTAGCTCCCTGGATAGAAAGGTCTGATTTGCCAGCTTGAACTGCATCTATACCACATGATTTTAGGGCGTTTAGAACAAAGTTGGAAAGAATTTGGTAGGAGTCGTGTATGGGAGATAATTCTTTTTTGATCTTTAAATTTACAAACAGTGAGTAGTTTAAGTTCCAATCTTTTTCCTGAAAAACAGTACCCCCACCCGATGCTCTTCTGGCAATTGCAAGGTGATTTAGATTTTTTTTGGGTAGGGTAGATTGTAAACTTGGCAATTGGGAGTGCAAATTGGAGAGTTCTCTGTCTGGAATATTTTTAGAAAGGGGATCACTGATTCCAATAACGATTGTATTGCAATTCTCCCAAAATCGTAATCCTCCACATAGCTCAAAGTTATTGAGTTGAACACAAAGAGATTCTTCGAGAGCTAGGTTATAGTATATATTTCGGGGTGAATTTTGGTCTAAATAAAATGAGTTCATTTAACAAACATTTTCAATTTTAAAAAAAATCCGTATACGAAAAAAACTAAATCTATATAGTTCTATTTGGAGAATGTACAATGAGTGAATCTGAAAGAATTATTTTTGAAAGTCCCGTCAATCGTTTGGTTTATTATCCAAATGAAAAATATGCTCTTATTTTTTCTGATGGAGATGTAAATACAGAGTATTTTCAGGGGATATTTGAGGCTGTACTAACTGAAATGGATACAAATCCATTCCGAAAGCTTTTGATTGATATTGAAAAAATGAAATCTACCACCCTGATTTCTAGAACTTGGTTGGTTTTAAACTTTGTTCCCAAATTTTATTCAAAGTATGACGGAATTTTTGATGTGGCCATTGTGAATACAAAGAATTTTTTTGAAGGTATTACAATTGATCTATTGGCAAAAGCAGTTATGGCTTTAGGTTTTGATATAAGAATAACATTTCATAAGAATGTGGAAGAAGCCAAACGTCATTTGGGTGTATAAATGACATTGGATGTATGCGAGGAATTTTCCTCGCATATTACAGATAGTATTTTATGGAGTAGAAGGGTTGGTTCCACCTTTTGCATTTCCAGATGATTCATTCATTAGATCTTGTAAAATTTTTGATTCTGTAGCAGAGAAATATTTTTTATAATCATCACTTATTAGAGCTGTTACTTCCGCACTAAAATAATCTAATCTTTTTGTGTAGAGCTTTTTGTTGTACGGTTCATTCCATTGGAAGATAAAACCACCTTCCTTTGCTCCATTGTTTTCTCCACTTAGATTCCAGATACTTGCCATAGGGACTTTTTTTGCAGCTTCCTGTGTATCATCATCATCTTTGTCTGCTGCTGGATCTTCTTCTTTTTTCTCAGCAGGTGGCGCTACTTTTGCTTCCATCGTGATACCAAATTTATTTTCAACCAAATATTCTCTGGTAGGAGACCCATATTTTCCAAGTGATTCTTTAACTTTTGTAGATTCCACTGGCGAGAAAAAAAGACCAACGGAAAAAAGACCTGTCATTGCTTTATGATCTGGCTTTGAACCATCTGCATTTTTCTCATTTGCTTTGACCTCAGCAACTTCTTTGGGTTGTTTATAAAATCGATAATAATAAGTTACATTGTTTCTTTTTACAACTAGAAGTTTGTTTTTAACTTCATTTAAAATCTTTATATCTTCTGTGGAAGATGGATTTTTCAAAAGAGACGCAAACTTTTCTTTAACATCCTTATAGGAAGATCCCCAAGGGGAATCTCCAAATGCATTCAGAGTGGTTTGAGAGTATAGAAGTCCAAAAGGCAAGAAGAGAGATAAGAGTATGATCCGTTTCATAGTAAATCTATCGGAAAGGCAATGGGAAACCTTATAAGAAAACCTTTTTTTTTAGATTTCCATATTGGATAAAATATCCATCTGAATCTTGGTCTAAGAACTGGGAAATTTTAGTGTGCGTGTCTCTGTTTAAGGAGTATTTTAAAAAAGTATCCCCTTTGTGCTTTACATACAATTTCTCATCGGAGTCAGCATAAAAATCTAAATCTTCCAAAGAAAATTTTAATAAATTATCACCAATCAAATAAAACCCATCATTTTCTTCTTCCCATCGAACAAATCGTAAGGGGTAACCGTTACAGGTCACATAGCCTTTTTCTGTGAGATTCCCATATGTGTTGGTTATAAAAATACCTTCTTCATCTTCTGACAAATTTTCTTTAAAATACTTCAGAACTGAGTCTAGTGTGATTTCATTCCCCCTAAACATCCATTTGGAGGCTTCCGTTATGATGATTTCGCTATCGAAGATTCTTGGAGGGTTTTCCATTTTCTATGTACCTAAAAGCTATCCCTTTTTTTTTCCCTATCTCAGTATTAGCCTCTGCAAAGGATACAATTATTCCCTGCTGGTTCTCAGCTCTAACTAAAATTGGAACTCCTTCTTCCTTGGTGAGGGTGGAGTCAAACCAAACACCGTCAATTTTTCGATCAAATAGCTCTTTTTGTATATCAATTAAAAATCTATCCAAGGATTCTTCCCCTGAAAAACTCCTAAACACCACCAATCCCTGCATTCGATAGGGTTTTGTGGGTTTAGCAAAGAGAATTTCTACCTCTTTATAAGAAGTCTTTGTATATTGGAAATTCCTTGAAGAAAAATCAGTATCCGGTAAAAATTCAATTGTGGAAGAACAATATGAAATGCTAAAGATGAAAAACGCTATTATAATTTTTTTCATTTTTTGGGTACCACTTTTTTCTGAACCTGATCTATATTATAAACTTCCCTATGAGACCCCATTTACGCAAATCAATTCCTATACTTCAAATTTAGATAATAAAAATTGCACCATCCAAATCACCTATCCCATCTTAGACCCCATAGATGAAAAAATTACTCAAAATTCAAAGAATAGACTCAATAAAATCTTGAGAAATAAATTTTTTGAAGCCAGACATTTTAATGATGATGTGGGGTGTAATTCTAAATTTAGAAAAGTAGATAAAGCGTACTACATGGAAATAAATTTTGAAATTACATTGAATTTTGATTCCTATGTATCTATGATCTACAGTGCTATTGGATATCCTGCAGGAGCAAAAAAAACATCCATTACTAAGAGGGGATTGACATTGAATTTAACTGAAGGATATCCCATTTTATTTGCCGAACTATTTAGAAAAGATTCAGGGTATAGGAAAATATTGGATGAAACATTGATTGAAATTCTTCTAGAAAAAGGAACGATCAATGAAGTGGTAGAATTTGAAATCTATAAAAAAAAATCATATGAGTTTGCATTAACTGATAAAGAGCTTATCATTTTACTCGAAGGTAATAAAGAGATGAGAACTTTAGAGGTATTTATTCCTTATGGAAGAATTAAAAAAATCTTAAATAAAGATATATTTATTGATTGATATATTATAAATATTTATGAAGTTCCTGCAAAAAGTCAGTTTTTGCAAATTTATCTGCAACAATCCTAGGCTTTTTTCTGCCTACCGGCGGAAAAAGATAGTAATTGCAGTTGCGTCATTTATATAATTGTTAAAAGTTTATCTAAATTAGCAATCTTTAAAATTGATAAAGTTTCATGGCTTAGATTTTTTAATTTTAATGAACCTTTTTTTTCCACAAGATATTTTTGAGAATTAAAAATAGCTCCTATTCCTGATGAATCTACATGTACATTCTGGTTAAAATCTAAAATGATATCCAAATATCCTGAATTAGACTCCAAGATGATTTGTTCTTTGAGTGCTGTTGCACTTTTGAGGCTTATGATACCATCCAAATAAAAGATGCAAATTTTTTTCTCCATGTCATATTGAATTTTGTACATACTTTCAATCTATCACTTTAGCACTTCAAAATCAATAAAAATATTGGCATTCAATACCATTGGCTTTAATTCCTGAGTCTTAAGGAAAAAAAACCAATTTTTTATCCAATACCTGCATATTTTATAAAAATATTTCTTTTTTTAATTGATTTTATGGAGTGGAATGGAACTTTCTTTGTGATGAGAGTTACTTTTTGGGGTGTAAGGGGATCAATAGCCACTCCTATAACAGGAAAAACTATCCAGGAAAAAATAGAAAAAGTTTTGTCTCTTGCCACTGCTGCTGATATACAAAGTCCTGAGTCAATTTCTAACTTTTTAAAAACATTAAATTTCTCCTCTAAAAGCACTTATGGTGGTAATACAACTTGTTTGGAAGTTCGGGATAAAAAAAATAGGCTTTATATAATTGATGCAGGAACGGGCCTTAGGGATTTGGGTAATAAAATACTCCCGGAGGGTTATCTAACAGGTAAGGGCCATGCGTATTGGTTATTTACACATTCTCATTGGGATCATATCCAGGGATTGCCTTTTTTTGTCCCGGCATATATTCCCGGTAACATATTCGATATTTATACATCTGTAGATAATCTTAAAGAAAGATTAACATACCAGCATATTGAAACTCATTTTCCTATTCCATTTGAAGGCTTACGGTCTACTCGAAATTACCATCCTATCCAACAAAATTCATGGACATCTATCAATGAATCTATGCGTGTTACATCTAAAGCAATGAGACATCCCGGGGGCAGTTTTTCTTATAAATTTGAGGAAGATGGTAAAACATTTATTTTTGCATCAGATGCAGAATTTAATTTAGATGAAATGGAAAGCATTGAAACATATATCGATTATTTCAGGGGTGCTGATATATTGGTTTTTGATACACAGTATACATTTGAAGAGTCTCTCAATAAAATAGATTGGGGTCATAGTTCAGCCTCAATAGCTACAGATATCTCTTTGAAGGCAGGTGTAAAAAAGTTAGTCATGTTTCACCATGACCCATCATACACAGATGAAAAACTAGATGCAGTCTATTTAAGAGCTCTGAATTATAAAAATATGATGACCGAAAGAAATGATCTAGAAATTATTATGGCTTATGAGGGACTGGAATTAGAGATTTAGTCTCTATCCCATCATGAATCCAAATTTTAAATTTATAACAATTGATCCAGAAAAGTTAGAGTTTCACTCCAGTTGTTCGGAAGGACTCGATGAGTTTCTTTTAGAAGAAATTAAAAATTCATCACTCCAAATCCTTTCCTTCAATAGGGGTGGAGTTTTTTATTGTGGAAAGCGTGCGGATATATATAATTTTTTATTATCTACAAGGTTTAGTTCAAGGGTATCATTTACTCTCCATAAATTTATAGCTAATAACTCAGATGATTTGTACGACAAAGCTTATTCTATCCCCTGGGAGAGAATAATTATGGAAGATGCTGCATATAAAATTGAATCTATGGCTAAAGATTCCTTAGAAAATTCCAGATTTGCTTTGTATAGATTAAAAGATGCTGTTCAGGATCGAATACGTAATAAAGAAAAAAAAGAAGCACTGATAGACAGAGAATATCCTGATATTGAAATTATTTTAAGATCAAATAGAGAGAATGTTACAATTGCAATAGGTATTACAGCTAAACCTTTTAATAAGAGGGGATATAGGTTAGATACAGTCTCTGCTCCCATTCGAGAAAATTTAGCCCAAGCTCTTATTCATTTTTCAGGATGGGATAGACAATCTACTTTCATTGACCCAATGTGTGGATCGGGAACAATCGTAATTGAAGCTGCATTGCTTTTGAAAAATAAAGGTCAAATAAATCAAAAGCTCTTATTTGATTCTGTCATTTTTAAAGAAATGTTTAAAGAAGAAGTACAGAAATTTAATTCTACTTTCCAAGAGACTGCACTTGACTCAAATAATAATAAACCACCAATTATTTATGGGTACGATATAGATCCTGATGCCATTAAAAAAGCTAAAAAAAATATAGAAAGGGCAGGGGTATCTGATTTCATACAATTAGAAGTTAGAGATATATTACAATTTTCGAATACATACAATGTAGGAAATGGTACAATAGTGACCAATCCTCCTTATGGGGAGAGAATGGGATATGCAGATGAATTAAAAGAATTCTATTTTGAAATTGGAAAAATTTTAAAAGATAATTTTTCTGGATTTAGATTCACACTTATCTGTGGGGATAAATCTCTCTTAGGCCACTTTCGATTAAAAGCTGATAAAGAAAAAAGTATTACAATATCTAAACTAAAAGGTAAATTTGTTTCTTATCTGATTCAATGAGTAAACAAGAGCTTCTCTATAGATTTTTTGAATTTACAGGTAATGAAAAAGATAGTTTAATTTATCTTAAAACATTTCGAGAAATTCAACCTGAATCATTTGCATTGCTATATTGTAATTCTCTTTGTTTTAGTGAGACAGGAGAATCACTTTTGTATGATTTAAAATTACTTCAGCAACTTGAGTTGTACCCTGTTGTTGTTTTGCATCAGTCAGTCTTGGAATATATAAAAGTCTTTTATGGAAAAAATATAAATTTTGATTTAGAACTCTCTCAAAATTCTTTGAATGTTCGGGTAGTAAGTTCTAATTATTCTAAAAGTTTTGATGAGATCAAAGAAGCTATTTTAAATAAAAAAATCCCCATAATATCAATATCTGAAAGTGAAGATGAAATTTATAAAATATTAAAAATAATAAAAGAAATTATAAAAAATGTTAATTCTAAAAAAATAATTTATTTAACTCCAGAGAGATTATTCCAAACAGAAAATCAGTCCCAAATTTCAATCATCAATTTCTCTAATTTAGAATTCTTAAGCACTGTGATTGATTCGTTGTCAGGTTTTGAAAAATCTTTAATCACTCAAATAAAGGAAATACTTACAGAATCAAAATCTTTTTTAAAATCTGCTTCCGTTACAACACCCATATCATTATTTAAAGAACTTTTTACCATTAAAGGAAATGGAACTTATTTTAAATTAGGAAGCGAAATTTTAAAAACTAATCTGAGCCAAATAAACAAAGAGAAATTAAAAAAACTTTTAGAAGCTTCTTTTCATAGATCTATAAAAAATGAATTTTTAGAATCAAAAGTTGACTCAATTTTACTTGAGTCTGAATATAGGGGTGCGGCTATTTTAAAAGAAACCAAATATGGAACATTTCTCACTAAGTTTGCTGTAGATGAAATTGCTAGGGGAGAGGGAATTGGAAGGGAAATTTGGGATAAAATGAGAAGTGAATCAAAGGTTATTTTCTGGAGGGCTAACAAACAAAATCCTATCAACAAATGGTACTTCAAAGAATGTGATGGTATGATTAAAACAGAAAATTGGAATATTTATTGGATAGGTTTGCATTCAAAATATATTCAGTTAGTAGTGGATTATCTTTGCGAACTACCTGGAGATTTTTATGAGTAGAAATCTAAACCCAAATCATTATAATTTTTTTTATGATGGAGAATGTAGATTTTGTAAGAGTTTAGCATTTCATTTAAAAAAAATGAACCTAAATACAAACCTTGTTTTTTTATCTTTTCGAAATTTCCATGAAAATGATCTTTTAGCCTTACACCCGGGGCTCACAGAAGATGTATTAGAAAGTGAAGTACAGTTAGTTTACAAAAATACCAGATACCCAGGATTTTTTGCTGTTAGAAAAATTTTATTTTTTATCAAGATTTACAGATTCATAACTCCAATTTTATATATACC
>CAMCZP010000044.1 GCA_945887855.1 Leptospira interrogans serovar Manilae
TTTTTTTCGTCATCTGTGATACCTGAGGCAATCATCGCTTCAATTGTTTGCTGATTTATTTCCTTTATTTCTTTTGAACGGGCAGCTTTATCTGAATTTTGGTTAGCCTTTGAAATTTTATCAAATGCAAGTTCCCTAACTTTTTTTATGAGTTCAGGTGATTTAATTTTTAATTTTACCTCACGCTTAGTTTTGTTGAGCGCTTTTGAAAGTTCTAATTGTAAGTTAACAAATTTTTTAATGAATTCATGTCCAAATTGGAGGGCATCAAGAATTTCTTTGTTTGTTAATTCTTTAGCTTCGCCTTCTATCATAATGATGGAGTCTAGGTTTCCCGCTACAATTAGATCCATATCGGAGAGATTCATTTTGTCGGTAGGTGGGTTTGCTATTAATTTACCATCAATTCTTCCCACACGAACCCCAGCCAATGGTCCTGAAAAGGGGATATCCGAAGACATCAGAGCTGCACTAGCAGCATTGATAGCATGACCTGCAATTGAAATCTGTTTTTCGGAGGAGAGAACCTGAACGATAATTTGAACCTCGCAAAAATAGCCTTCAGGAAACATAGGTCTTATTGGTCGGTCAATAAGACGGGAAACTAGAACTTCATGTTCAGATGGCTTGCTTTCCCTTTTAAAATATCCCCCTGGAAATTTTCCAACGGAGTACATTTTTTCAGTGTATTCGCATGTCAGGGGAAAAAAATCTTGCCCTTCTTTTGAGTCATCTGTTGCACAAACTGTTGCGAGTAAAACTAAATTTCCACTTCTATAGACTATACTTCCATCTGCCTGTTTAGCCCATTTTCCTGATTCCAATTGTATGGTTTCAGAACCAATTTCTGCCTGCACCTGAACACTCATGTAAACCCCTATTTCCGGAGGCCTAATTTCTGTATGAGTTCTCTATAACGATTTACATCTTTATTTTTAAGGTAGGTGAGAAGTCTTTTTCTTTGGCTCACCAGTTTTAAAAGACCCTGTTTAGATTGGTGATCTTTCTTATGGTATGAAAAATGAAGATTGAGATCATTGATTCTTGCATTGATAAGGGAAATTTGGACTTCAGGGGAACCTGTGTCTGTTTCACTTTTTCGATGTTGGGTTACGATTGTTTGTTTGATTTCTTTAGTTATCATTGTCTTATTCTATTCCAAATTTACCATTTTTCATAAGGCTACTATTTCAAAAAGGAAAAAAACCTGAAAGTTAAAAAACTTTTAAGTATTTATAAATGCTATCTTCATTGGAAACACACCACGCCAACAGCAATCCATCATTTGCAAATAGAAACTCACCTTTAGGTACTTCCATTGATATAGCATTCCCATTTTGGATTTTTTTTAATTGGAACTTGTCAACCTCAATTCTTGGAAGTGGGTATACTTTTTCCAAAGAAGAGACTCCAGGGAGCTTACCATCTAAAATATCATCTAGGGATTCTGATTCTTCAATGAGAAATGCACCTATGGATATCCTTTTTAAATAGGATACTACAAGGGGGATTTGTAAGGCTTCTCCTAGATCTTGGACAATTTTTCGAATGTAAGTGCCACTAGATACACCAATTTGGATGTGAAATTCATCTTTTGAAAGACTCAGTATTGATACCTGAAAAATTTTTATGCTTCTTTCTTTTATTTCAAAAGATTTGTTTTCACGAAATAAATCAGAATATCTCCTTCCATTTTTCTTTAGTGCGGAAATTTGCGGGGGAACTTGTGTTTTCCAATTTACAATTCCTTCTATTTTTTCACGAATTAGGTTGGAGTTATTATTATAATACTCTTCTATTTTATCTATATCCCAAGAAACAAGAATGTTTCCTTCTAAGTCTCCACTATCTGTTGAAACCCCTGTTTTTATTTTTACATCATATACCTTATCTTTGCCTAAAATCTTATCAGCAAAGCAGGTATATTTATTATAAGGTAAAATCATGAGTCCCTCTGCTGCTTTATCAAGAGTCCCCGTATGACCAATTTTTTGAAGATTTAATTTTCTTTTTATTTTTTGAACAAGTTGACTTGATGTGATCCCAGAAGGCTTGGAAACAAACAAAAAACCACTATTGGGAAGTGCTTTCATCATCTTCTATTATTTCTTTCTTTTCTAGGCTATCGATAAGTTCATTTACTTTTACAGATTTAATATAATTTTCGTCCCATATAAATTGTATTCGGGGTGTATATCGCAATCGGAGTTCAACTGCAAGAATATGCTGACAAAAGCCCGTAGCTCTTTTTAGAGCGGAGAGAAATTTACCTTTTTCTCTGTCTTCACAGTAGGTTGTAACCCAAATTTTCACATGAGAGAAATCTACACTGAGCTCTGCTCTATGTAGTGATACAATTCCAATTCCGGGATCTTTTACCTTCCCGGAAACAAAGAGATTTCCTAATGTCCTAATAATTTCTGACTCAATTTTTTTCTTTCGGATTGAATCCATTAGAGTTTTCTAGCTACTTCTTTTACCTCATAGACTTCCAATTCATCCCCTATTACAAAATCATTGAATCCATCTAAGAATACACCACATTCAAATCCTGTGGCAACTTCATTTACATCATCTTTGACTCTCTTTAAGGATTTCATTTTTCCATCAAATATAACAATATTCTCCCGTATAACGCGAATGCTATTGTTCTTATTGATTTTACCACTTATAACCATACATCCAGCTATATTACCAACTTTAGAAATTTTAAAGATTTCTCTAATTTCTAGCCTTGCTGCAATATTCTCGATTTTTTCAGGCTCAAGCATTCCTTCCATAGAAGCTTTGATATCATTGACTACATCGTAAATAATACTGTAGTACTTAATTTGGACGCCTTCCTTTTCAGCAAGTGATAATGTTCGAGGATTAGCTCTTACATGAAATCCTACTATGATTGCATTTGATGCCGATGCTAACATAACATCTGCATCTACAATTTGTCCTGTACCTGCATGTATTACTGTTAACTTTACATCACTAGTTGAAAGCTTCTCTAATGCTTCTTTGATTGCCTCAGCTGAGCCCCTAACATCGGATTTGATAATTATTTTTAATTCTTTCAAACCACCCTGCTGGATGATCTCATTCATATTATCTAGAGTTACTCTAACTGTATTAGCAGCATGCCCGATTCTCTGGTATTCTTTCCTATGGGAAGAAATATTTCTAGCCTCTTTCTCATCTTTGATTGCATCAAAGGGATCCCCAGCTTCAGGAACCGCATCAAGACCAGTTACTAAAACTGGAAAAGATGGAGGAGCAACTAAAATATTTTTACCATGATCATCATACATTGCTCTTACTTTACCGGCATGGATTCCAGATAAGAAAGCATCTCCCACTCTTAGTGTTCCATTTTGTATAAGTATGGTTGCTACAGGTCCCCTACCCGGATCTAATTTAGCCTCAATGATAGTTCCTTTAGCACTTCTCACAGGATTAGCTTTTAATTCCAATACTTCTGCTTGGACTAAGATCATATCTAATAGGGTATCTATTCCAATTTTTTCTTTTGCGGAAATTTTACAGGTAATTGTTTTTCCGCCCCACTCTTCCGCCATAAGATCTAAGTTTGCAAGATCTTGCATTACTCTATCAAGATTCGAAGCTGGTAAATCAATTTTATTAATAGCAACTATGATAGGAACATTCGCTGCTTTAGCATGGTTGATGGCTTCAATTGTTTGTGGTTTGACACCATCATCAGCTGCAACAACAAGAACTACGATATCAGTTACACTAGCCCCTCTTGCCCTCATTGCAGTAAATGCTTCGTGACCGGGAGTGTCTAAGAATGTTATCATACCCCTTGGTATTTTAACTTGGTATGCTCCAATGTGCTGCGTGATACCACCAGATTCTGTGTCAATGATTGCACTCTGACGGATGGTATCAAGTAACCTAGTTTTACCATGATCAACGTGACCCATGATTGTGACAACTGGAGGTCTATTGCTATAATCTTCGGTTTTATCATCACCTTCTTGTATGACGGTTTCTTCATAGAGGGAAACTATTTTCACTTTACAGCCATACTCATCTGAAAGAAGGGTTGCTGTATCACTATCTATAATATTGTTTATAGTGACCATAACACCCATTTTCATTAATTTTGCTATGACATCGTTGGGCTTTAGATTTAATTTTTTTGCTAGTTCGCCTACTTGGATGTTTTCCATAATTGAAATTTCTTTTGGAACTGTAGTTCCCGAAACAGGAACTTGTGGCTTTTTCATTACCATTTGTTTAAAAAACTTGGTATTTTCTTTGCCTTTCTCTATTTCTTTGGATTTGCCTTTATCAAAAAAAGATGCTCTCTTGCGCACTGCCCCTGCAACAGAATCTTTTGGAATTTCAATGGACTGGCCTCCACTGGCACCGGTACCTGCTCCTCCACCCGGTCTGGGAGGGCGGTAACCACCCTGAGATGCACCACCAGTGTTTTGCCTTCCCTGGTAACCTGTACCTGGAGGTCTGGATCCGCCACTACCACCCTGGGGAAATCCCGGGCGTTTATTTGGTCCACCCTGGTATGGTCCCCTTCCTGGTGGGCGAGTTCCCCCTCCACCCGATGAAGATGTTTGGTTTGGTCGTGGAATTGGTCTTGATACAATAGGATTTCTATCTTGGTTTCGACTTACAATTGTTGACCTATTCCCATAATCGGACTGCGGGGGCTGATCTTTATTGATAGGGCGAGATTCTCTATTTTGTGGGGTATAAGGTCTTTGTTGTTGGGGGCGATTTTGTGATTCTCTTTGTGGAGGAGTTACAGGCCTGTGAATACTTTGTTGAATGATTATATTCTTCTCTCTTTGTTCAGGAACACGTAGTGGGTTTCCTTCCTCAGATTGCCTTTTATCAGAAACTTGTCTAGTTTCTTGGTTTTCTCTAAATGGAGGCTCAGTATTTGTTCTTTCAGATTCTGGCTTTTGAGTATTTTTTGTTGCGGCCATTTCTTGTTTTATCAAATCATCCAATTTTTTGCCGGGAGAAGCGGATCCACCGGGTATAGTAGTTTCCGGAGAATTTGATTTCTTCTTGATGATTATCTTTTTCTTAACGCCATCACCACCAAGTTGATGTTTTATAGACTCTTTGCTCTTTACGTCTTCCATAGTACCTTTAGATTTATTATCCTTCCTCTACCAGCTCAACCGACTCTCGTAAGAGTTTCATGATTTGCTCTGCAGTATTCACACCAATTCCGGGGATCTTTGCTAGATCATCCTGGCTCATATCAATAAGTGTCTCAACATTTGTAATTCCACCACCCAGAAGAAGTTCAATAACTCTTTTAGTTAAAGATGGAATCTCATTCAAGGAGGTTCCTCCCTCTTCTGAATTGTTCTCTTCCTCAACATAATTGTGCTGTGGATTGAATAACTTTTCTAACCTCTCCCTAGCTTCTGGAGATGTCATTTCTTCATTGTATTGTGAATGTGACTTTATATCAATCTTAAATTTACAAAGCTGTGCAGCTAGCTTGACATTTGATCCACTTGTTCCTATTGCTAGGGAAAGAGTTTCATCAGGTACTACAATTAAAGCTTCTCTGTTTTGAATATCGACTTTTACTTCTATCGGTTTAGCTGGTGAGATTAGATTTGTTATGTATTCTACAGGATTTTCTGAATACTGAATAATATCAATCCTTTCATTTCCTAATTCTCTTACAATGGATTGAATTCTTACTCCCTTCATTCCCACACAAGCACCTACAGGATCAATATCGCTTCTATTTGCTTGGACAACTATCTTTGTACGAATGGAGGGAATTCTAGCTATGTCCATTATTTTTACAATCCCATCATAAATCTCAGGAATTTCCATTTCAAATAATTTCTTGACAAACTCTCCAGAAGCTCTTGAGAGAACGATTACCAAACCAGTATCTCGATATTTATCTTTGCGTATCTCAACTTTAGAAATGATTGCCTTTAATCGATCCCCATTTTTATATTTCTCGTTTGGAGTTTGTTCTTTTCGGGGCATGATACCCTCGACCTTTCCAAGATCAATGCTCATTACATCTTTTTCAACTACTCGTTGAAAATATCCATGAGTTAATTCACCTTCTTTCGCCTTGTATTCTTTGTATAAATTGTCTCTCTCCATTTCTTTCAATCTCTGGAAGACCATTTGCCTTGCCTGGTTTGAGACGATTCGGGACAAATCCACTGGTTTTTCTTTGATAGTGATTAGGTCTCCCTCTGAAATGTCGTGGCGAAGAATTTGTGCGTCCTCGAGTGAAATTTCCAGTGGATTGGTTATTTTATGGGTTACGACTGTCTTTTCAACAGCTATTACAACCTCATTTTTATCCCCAAATTCTACTGAAATTTGAACTGTTTCATCATCTTCCTTTCCAATCTTTTTCTTGTAAGCAGACACCAGTGATTCTTTAATTACTGTTAAGACGGATTCTTTAGGTAGACCCCTTTCGGTAGAAAACTGTTGAACAGCTTCAAATAGATTAATTTCTGTTGTTATATTTCTAGTTGCCATATTAAATATCTAAGTAAAGATTCCCCTTTTTAATATCAGATACCTGAAGTAAATATTTAGGACTTTTGTGTTTATCATTTTTTTTTGAATATTTTTCCAACTCAATCGTCTCTCCTTCCACTTTGAGAATTTTTACAATTTCAATATGATCTTCTTTTTCTTCAGTTTTAAAATGAAGTTTTAAAGGCAGATGGGAAAATCGAAACAAATCCAAAGGCAATCGCAATTCTCTCTCGGCGCCTGCTGAAGAAACTCTAATTGTATAATTTTCTTCTGGATGCTTTTCTTCTAGTATAGCTTGAAGATCTCTTGAGACTTTTTCACAATCACTAATTGTAACCGCACCGTAGGTGTTTTCTATATTATCCAAGTTTATTTCCAATAAAGAATTCTTACCTTGGATTTTATGTTGAAAGGAATACAAAACAACTGGATTTGAAAGTATCAATGCTAAATATTCTCTGACCTGATCTTCTGTTATCAATAATTTTTGCCTTCCAAACGAATACCTCCGTCTGGCTGGCTTAATCGTCCACCCATTTTAGAATGATGGCAGAAGCACGTCAGGCGGGTCTTCAGGGATGAAAGTCCCCCCAACCGGTTGAATCAATGTATTCCGGTTAAATATACTATGGTTAGAAACGTGCTTGTCATGTAAAGTAAAAAAAAAAGTACTGAAGATCTAATCAAAAAATGAAATCACTCTTACTTTATATTCTACTGTTCTGTTCCCTATCTACTTGTGTTCGCTTTAAAATTGATGATATGACTGCTGTCTTAGTTGCAAGAATTCGATTGGGAGTGGAACTAGATAAACTCCAAGCAGAAATATCCAATAACTCATTGGTAAATGTTCCTATACGAATTCCAATCAATTCAGATAGATTCTATATTACAGATTATAAAAACTCTCTCCTAAAAGTGTTCTTACGAAATGGCAAACTGGACTATATTATAGGAAAGCCAGCACAGAGAACTGAAGATATAAAAGTTATGGAAATGAGGTTGGCAGTTCCTGGACTTGTTGCGGTGAGCGAAGATGATGAAATATACATCCAAAATAGAATCAGTTCCGCAATTAGCACAAACGAAGAGATAACAAATCGCTTTCTTCTAGCCAGTGGGTATTTTTCCATGAGAGAGTATATTCACGCCCCGAGCTATATCCAATGTATCAATAAAAATAAAGATGATATCTATATAATTGGGATTGAGGGAAAGAATTCAGAGCCATTTAGATACATTGAGTCCATGATCGCAGGTGCAAATGGCACACTATTTGTTTTGCATAAAATTGCTGACCAGATGGTTTTGTCCTATTTCTCCAATGGTGATTTAAAAGGAAAAATAACCGAATCAGAATTAGCAATTTTCCAGTCAGAAGATATTCAAAAATATAATATATTATTAGATAATATAATACCAAATAAAAATGGTGATTATGCACTTTTATCTTTTAAATACTCAGGAAAAACGGATGATCGATTTAAATTTAGAAGAATTTATCAATATGAATTTAACCAAGTATCTCCAAAGATACTCTTAAAAGAATTTTTAGATCCCTCTGAAGTATTGTTTGGAGTGAAAGGAAATGGAGATTTTTTTATCTGGGAAACTGAGTCTGGTGAAAACTCTATTAAACTTCAACTTCATGATAAAGAAGGTAATCACATTAAGAACAAAAGACTTTCTTTCTCCATGCCTAGAGTTTTATGGAGAGAAACATATATGGATTATAAAGACAATGTATATTCTTTACGTATTGATGCAGGTTATTTGGAAATATATGAATGGAAATAGATTATAAAACCATATTAATTACAGAAGAAAAAAGTAAAGCTCTAGACAATTTCTCCGTCCCCACTTTGAACACATCAGGAGAAGTATTGATGGCATTGGCTGCCCAATCAATTTTTTCTTTGTACAAAGAATCATTTAGAGATTATAGAATCATCGTACTATCAGGAAATGGGAACAATGGTGGGGATGGCCTTGTACTCTCCTATTTATTCTATCATTCTGGATTTAAAATTGAAGTATATTTAAAAGATGGAAATTCTTCAAAAGAAACAAATTTTCATAAAGAGATTGCAATACGGTCAAGTGTAGAAATCCATTCACTCTCCAAGTTTCAAGAGTTTAAATTGACCGATTCTTCAGAAAAAATTCTCATAATAGATGCCATTTTAGGAACTGGTTTTAAAGGAACCCTTCAGCATGAACTTCAAAATATCATATCTACTATTTCAAATTTATATACTTCAAATAAAAATATCAGAATTTTAAATATAGATACTCCCTCAGGCTTCACTGGGTTAAACCATAAGGAATGTATGCCAATTGATATTCTATGTGAAATAGGAATCAAAAAAATCAGAAATCAATTTGCCATTCCACTCTGCAAAGAGTATTCATTCCATGAAATTGGATTTCCAATACTAGAGTTTTTAAAAGGAAATACAATTACCTGTAAAACTTTACTAGATCCAAGCTATCTCGAAATCCAAAAAAGCTTGGTGAGAGAGAAAAATTCAAATAAATACACCAATGGAGCTGCTGCTTTTGTGGGTGGATCCAAAGGTATGACCGGTGCAATTATACTTTCACAAAAAATATTTCATAAATTGGGTGGAGGTATTAGCTGTATTTATTCTCCCTCTAAAAAAATTATCAAAAAAGTATTAAAAAAGAATCCTTCGATTTTAATAAAATCCCTAAAGAACACTATAAAAGATGATTCTTTTTATTTAAAAAGTAAAGCAATTGTCATTGGTCCCGGTCTGTCTGAAGATTTTGAACTAAATGAATCATTACTCAGAAAAGATACATTTTTTATTTTGGATGCGGGAATATTTAACAAAGCAAAAAAATGGGATCTGAACCGAAATGTATTATTGACACCACATGATGGAGAACTTAAAAAAATTTCTGGTAAACATTTTGATTCTTTGGAGGAAAAATTGGATTTTATAAGAGAGTTTTGTGTATCAAAGAACACTAACTTATTATTAAAAGGATATGTCAATGTACTGGGGACATCGGATGGTTTCCTTTTCTTTAGACCGTCTGCAAATCCAAAACTTGCAACTATGGGAACAGGGGATATTTTAACAGGTGTACTTGCATTTTATCTTATAAAGTTTCAAAATATAGTAAAAGCTGTACAATATTCCCTTTGCTTTTTAGACCAAAGTGCTCATATGAAAGAAAAGCACCCCACAGCTTCTGAAATTGTGGATTATTTAGGAGAAACAATTTAATGGCTGGAGGATACCACTCTCGATCACCCGAAGAATTTCGAAAATATTTGAGCGATTTAAATTCTCCCTCAAAAACAAAAAATTGGAGAAATGTTTTACTTTTGGTAGATTTATTTCTCCTTCTACTTGTATTTTATATGGTGTCTAAAAAGTTAAATCCTTCTTTGGAAATAACAAGCAAAACATCCAATAAAATAACCATTGAAAATCTTCAATTATACGCAGCAAAATCAAGTGCTCATCCACCTGACACCATTGGATACTTTCTATTTGTAGCTAACCCTACAGGTAAAATAGTAACATTTGGAAAAGATAGGAATCTTACAATTGAAATTAAAACAGAAAATAATGCAAAATGCCTTCAAAAAGAAGTTCAGCTTTCTGAAAAGAATATTAGTCCCGGGATTTCTGAAAACTACTCATTTTTCTTTGAGAAGATTCCGGAAAATGAGCTATCTGAGGAATGCAAAAGTGTATACAAAAAACCTCCTTTTCCTAGAACTATAGATACGTTCTTCAAAAAAAAATATAGAGTTGATACATTCATGTATATCATAGATAATAATGGAGAAAAAAAGGAATTGGTGCTAATCGATGACAACTGGTGAGAATCTTAATCCCGATCATTTTAATATTACCGAACGCCTTCTATTCAATCATTCAGAGAGTATTCCAAATAAAACAGCCCTGATTTTCTTTGATGGTGAGTCTAGAAAGACTTATACATACTCTGAAATTTTTAAAAAATCAATTGAGATTGCAGATTATCTCCTTCATTTCGGGTTCAAACCAGGAAATCGACTGGTTATTAGAATGGAAAATTCCCCCGAATTCATCTTTTCTTTTTTGGGTGTCATCGCTGCTGGTATGACAGCTATCCCTGTTTCACCCCAGCTCACAGAAGAAGAAGTTAATTTTATATTTAGAGAAAGCAAAGCTGAGGGAGGTATCTATGATGGAAAGCTACCTACTCCACGACCTCATGATGAAACTATTTTAATTTTATATAAAGAAATCAAAGACATACCACAAAAAAATCAACTTTATTCCCTTTTTAATACTAAGTACGAAGATGAAGCATTTATTGTTTATACATCAGGAACATCGGGTTATCCTAAGGGTGTAATACATGCTCAAAGAAGTCTATTGGGAAGAGAGCCAATGTTTGAATCATGGACTCATATTTCCGAAGATGATATCGTACTACACTCCGGTCAATTGAATTGGACCTATACTTTAGGAGTTGGTATTATGGATCCTTTTATTGTAGGAGCTACAGCCATATTATCCGGAGGAAAAAGAGAACCCACCTATTGGACAAATTTAATTGGCTCTGAAAAGGTAACAATATTTGCTACTGTTCCAAGTTTATACAGAAGGATTTTAAAATATGCAGACCTAACAACTGGTGCTGTATCTTCACTCAAACATTGTTTATCAGCAGGAGAGATTTTGATCCCCAAACTATACCAGGAATGGATTTACTCTACAGGTAAAGAGATTTATGAAGCATTGGGAATGACAGAAATATCCACTTATATTTCAACCTGTAGAGAAGTTCCATATAGAGCTAATAGCACTGGTAAGGTTCAAAAAAATAGAAATGTTGTAATACTTCCACAAGACACAGGGGTAACTCCCGTTGTAACTGGAAACATAGGCGTAATTGCAATTAGCCTCGATGATAAAGGTCTTTTCTTGGATTACACCTCCGGAAAAAAGGAAGATTATATTAGAGATGGTTTTTTTATTACAGGAGATCTTGCACATGCTGATATTGAAGGTTATTTATACTTTCATGGAAGAAATGATGATGTGATGAATTCATTTGGGTATAGGGTATCACCAAGTGAAGTAGAAAGAGTATTGGAGTCACATCCTATGGTTCAAGAAGCAGGTGTAACTGAAGTAAAGAAAAAAGATAATAAAACTTTGATATCTGCGTTTATTGTCTTAAAAGAAGGAAGACAGGGAGTTCAGAATGATATAAAAAGTTTAGAAACTTTTTTAAAAGATCATTTAGCCACTTATAAAATTCCCAGAGAGTACTACTTTGTTAATGAACTTCCGAGAAATAGAAATGGTAAAATCCAAAGAAAAAAACTATCAGTATTGCTCCCTGACACTCTCTAAAATGTAAAAATACGGCGGCAATAACTACCTTTTTCCGTCGAATTTATAAAAATTATTATTATTGTTTTATAGTATCTATAGCTTCTTTTAATGAGAGCCTTCCTTCATAGATTGCCTTTCCAGTGATGACCCCAAATAAAGGATTTTTTGCTTTGATACTAGTTAAATCTAAAATATCTTTCATCGAAGCAATTCCACCAGAAGCAATCAAATCAAAGTCATAAGTATCCAGGATATGCTTATAGGAAATTAAATTAGGTCCGGAGAGTGTACCATCCTGCGAAATATCTGTGAAGACTATTTGGGTAATACCTTGTTTAGCTACTCTTTTCAATAAATCATCATAGGTCAATTGGGTAGACTCTTCCCATCCACTGATCTTTACCATTCCTGCAAATGCATCTACAGAAATAATAAGATTATTGTGACCTACCAGTTTTAAAGCATCTTCAACAAATTGTGGGTTGCTGACTGCGGCGGTTCCAATGATAAAACGATCCATACCAATCTCTTGGTAGTATTTTAATTTTTCGAGATCCCGAATCCCCCCTCCAATTTGGATTTTTAAAGATGAGGACTTTCTAATCTTAACAATAGATTCCCGATTTACATCGGAAGCATTTCTTGCACCATTTAAATCTACCAGATGGATGAGTTCCGCACCATTGTTTTGGAATGCTTTTACAAGATCCCAGGGTTCTTTGCTATAAACTGTTTTCTGCGAGTAATCTCCCTTATAGAGACGCACCGCTTCATTTTCTAAGATATCAATTGCAGGTATAATGATCATAATGTAAGTTTAATAAAATTCTCCAAAATTTGAAGTCCATCCTTATCAGATTTTTCCGGGTGAAATTGTGTGCCAAAAATATTTTGGGATTCTACTACCACAGGAAATTTTTCTTCGTAATAGGAGCATGTTGCAACTATGATTTCCGGAGTCACATGGATTGGTCTATAGGAATGAATAAAATACATATAGCTTCCATTCTGAATATTTTGTAAAATTCTATTTTTCTTTTTTTCAACATGAAGACGGTTCCATCCCATGTGTGGGATTTTATATTTTTTCCCTTTAAATTTTCGAATGTCTCCTTGGAGAAATCCAAATCCATTTATAATTTTTTTTTTATCCAAACTTTCATCAGATGACCGAAACAATAACTGGAAACCAATGCAAATTCCAAACAAGGGGAGTCCCTGTTCTACCTTTTCTTTGATGGCAGATGTAAACCCTAGATTGTTTAGATTTTCCATGGCTTTTTGGAATGCTCCATCCCCTGGCAATACAATCCCTGTGGCTGTTTTCAATTCTTCCGGATGATTGATGAGTTTAAAGTTTTGTGTGTATAGAGAGATTGCTTTTAGGCATGAATGGATGTTACCCATTCCAAAATCAACCACAGCTATCATTCTAAAATTCCTTTGGTGGAGGGAATGGAATCTGGAGAATCGAGATCTAGTGCTATAGCCATACGCAAAGCCCTTCCGAGTGCCTTGAAAATTGATTCATGAATATGGTGACGATTTTCTCCATAGTGGACAACAACATGGAGATTCATTTTAGCATTCAATGCTAGTTTTTGTAAAAATTCTGAACTCAATTCTGCATCATAGATACCAAACTTTCCAATTAGCTCAGGGCCTGTGTATTTATAAAAAAAACGACCACCTAAATCCACTGCTACTGTGGTGAGAACTTCATCCATGGTGAGAGTGAAGTGACCATATCTGTTAATTCCTTTTTTAGTTCCAAGTAGCTTATGGATCATCCCGCCCAATAAAATAGCAGTATCTTCAACACTGTGATGGCAATCAATACCTATATCTCCCCGTAAAAAGAGATTCATATCAATTTTACCATGTTTACATATATGGGAAAGCATGTGCTCAAAAAATGGTATTTCTGTATCAAATAAATACTCACCTTTTCCATATAGGTTCAATGAAAGCTTAATATCAGTTTCGGTTGTTTTTCTTGATTCTATCATTTTCTAATAGGGAAACTTAGATGCATTCCCTTTGTCAAGCTAAGTTGATTTTAATCTATTGCTTGGATACTTTGAATTATTTTTTTTAAAAATTCGAATTCTTCTTCATAAATTGAATTTTTCACTTCAATAAGAAAATAGACCGGTCCCTTCCATGTATCAAAAATAATCAGATTTCCTATTTTATTTTTCCTACGATATTTTTGTACATGAGCATTTCTAGATTTTAAAAAAGGATATTCGTCTACCTGAATGTCAAACTCGGAAGGCTCTACTATCTTAGATTGGTCAATTGTTTCTTTTGTATCTCCATTCAATTCTGAATATAGACCTAAAAAATATAAGTCATTGCGACTCTTTGCACTAAATATCTTATTTCTATTTTCTTTTTTAGTAAGAAAATATTTCCATTTCCAAACTTTTGGAATCTGTATAAATAGTTCATGACTTTTAATGGAAAAAGTACTCAATTCATAACAATAAGTATTTATTGGTAGTAATGATAATAAGATACAAATAAACAATGATTTCAACTATACATCTCTTCCTGTAAAAAGTTTATTTTTTTCTTGCTATATAAAGAAAAAGAAATTTGAGTAGATATGCCTATCAGAAAACATGGATAATACCTTTTTTTTGGATTTTTAAATATATATTCAGGAGTTTCACAATGACTAAAATTGCAATCAATGGATTTGGAAGAATCGGAAGATTAGTTCTAAGATGTGGAGTTGAGGATCCAAACCTCGAATTTGTAGCTATAAATGATCTTGTTCCTCCAGACAACTTAGCATATTTATTTAAGTATGATTCAACACATGGAAGATTCAATGGTACGGTAGAAAGTGATGAATCACATATAATTATAAATGGGAAAAAGATCAAATGCCTATCTGAAAAAGAACCTGAAAATTTACCATGGAAATCTATGGGTGTGGATTATGTAGTAGAATCCACGGGAAGATTTACCGATCACGATGGGGCAGGTAAGCATATCACAGCAGGTGCAAAAAAAGTAGTTATCTCTGCTCCCGCAAAAGATAAGTCAGTTCCTACCTTTGTGATGGGAGTCAATGAGAGCAAGTACGATCCATCAAAAAATAATATAGTATCCAATGCATCTTGTACTACAAATTGTCTAGCGCCTATTGTTAAAGTTATGATGGATAACTTTGGAATAGAAGAAGGCCTGATGACCACAGTGCACGCAATGACTGCAACACAACCAACAGTAGATGGACCCTCAAAAAAAGATTTTAGAGGTGGAAGAGGTGCTGCTCAAAATATCATCCCTTCTTCCACGGGAGCAGCAAAAGCTGTGGCACTCTGTATACCTGAAGTTGAAGGAAAATTAACTGGTATGGCATTTAGAGTTCCTACGCCTGATGTATCAGTTGTAGATCTAACTCTTCGTACTACAAAAACAACCAGCTTAGATGAAATTAAAAAGAAAATGAAAGAAGCCTCTGAAGGTAGCATGAAAGGTGTACTGGGATACACCGATGAAGATGTTGTATCCAATGATTTTACTAGCTCCAGACTATCTTCAATTTTTGATTCAGGTGCTAGCATTCAGTTAAATGGTAATTTCTTTAAACTTGTATCATGGTACGACAATGAGATGGGATATTCAAACAGAGTTTTAGATCTAATCCGTTTTATGATTAAAAAAGGATAGGATGAATCTGAAAAGAATTGAGAACATAGAAGTAAAGAGTAGAAGGGTTTTTGTAAGAGTAGATCTAAATCTTCCATTTGAAAATGGTAAGATAAAAGATTCCATTCAGATTCAAAAATTCCTACCTACTCTAGAAGTGTTGAGTAGGAAGGGAGCTAAAATTCTCATAGGAACCCATTTTGGATCTTCTGAGATTTCCACTTCTATTCCTTCTACAAAACCAATATTTGAGATACTACAAAATCATTTCAAACAAGTAACTTTTGCAGAATCCACTGATTTATCTTTATTAGAAAACACTAGCAAAACAATACCGGATGGAGAAGCTCTCTTTTTAGAAAATCTTAATTCTTACCCAGGGGAGTTAGAAAATAGCCCTGAGTTTTCAGAGAATTTTTCAAAGCTTGCAGATATCTATGTGGATGACGCCTTCTCCATAGCACACAAACCACTTGCATCGAATGTGGGGATTACAAACTATCTCCCATCCTTCGCAGGTCCACTTTTCTTTAGAGAATATGAATCTCTATCCAACCTGATCCAACGCCCTGAAAAACCATTTGTAGCCATAATTGGAGGATCTAAGGTTTCCTCAAAAATAAAGATTTTAAACTCCCTTCTGAGTAGGGTTACCTCCATCTTAATTGGAGGGGGGATGGCATATACCTTCCTAAAATCTAGGGCTGTTCCTGTTGGTTCTAGCTTAATAGAAAAAGAGTTTGAGGTCTTAAGTCATCAATTTATTGACAAAGCTGGAATTGCGGGAGTTGACTTTCAAATGCCAATAGACCATGTAATTGCTGATAGTTTTAGTGACAAAGCTAAGATTAAAAATGTAGATAGAATGGGAATTTTGGATGGTTGGTTGGGAATGGACATTGGTTCGAAGACAATTTCTTCCTATGAGAAAATTATTAAATCTGCCGGAACTATTTTTTGGACTGGATCGATGGGAGTTGTTGAGCTTGATAAATTTTCCAATGGTTCCCTTGCTATTGCCAAAGCAATTGCTAAGTCAAACGCAAAAACTATCATAGGTGGAGATTCCACAATCTCGTCTATTTTCAAAGCGGGAGTAGATAGTAAAATAACCCATCTATCCATTGGTGGAAGTGCAACACTAGAATTTTTAGAGGGGAAATCACTCCCCGGAATCAAAGCATTGGATAAGGAGACTGAATAATATGAGAAGAACTATCATAGCTGGAAACTGGAAAATGAATTTAAATTCAAAAAATACCAATGAACTCATTTCTGGTATACTTGGAGGTTTGGGTACTTTAAAATCCAGTGCTGAAATGATGGTATTTCCTTCTTCCATTCATATATCTGAGGTCTCAAAAGCTTTCCAATCTACTAAGATCCAAGTAGGGGCTCAAAATATCTATCCTTCAGGATTGGCAGCATTTACAGGTGAACTCAGTTGTGAGCAGCTAACTGAATTTGGTGTGAAGAATATATTAGTGGGGCATTCCGAAAGGCGGCAATTTCTAAAAGAATCCAACGCATTCTTAAACCAAAAGGTACTACATATCTTAGAAAAGGGTCTTACACCCATGCTATGCATTGGAGAAACACTCACCGAACGAGAATCAAACCAAACTTTTTCAGTTGTGAAAACCCAACTCTTAGAAGGTTTGCATTCCCTAAAGAAAGATGATGCAAAAAAAGTTATCCTTGCCTATGAACCGGTTTGGGCTATTGGTACAGGAAAGGTCGCCACTCCTGAACAAGCCGAGGAAGTTCATGCATTTATTAGAACTGCCCTTTCCGAAGAATTTGGTTCGGAGACTGCTGAAATAATTCCTATTTTGTATGGTGGGTCTGTAAAACCAGACAACATTGCATCGCTTTTAGCTAAACCCAATATTGATGGTGGTCTTGTGGGTGGAGCGAGCCAAAAATCAGAATCTTTCCTGGGACTCTTTGGATAAGTTTGTTACAATGGGGTTGACAACATATCCCCTTTTCATTCTATGTTTTTAATATGGGTTTTATAACAGGCACTGTTCTTTTCTTTTTTATTCTAACAAGTATTTTCTTAATATTATTGGTATTGTTTCAATCTGGTAAGGGTGGAAATGCAATGAATATGATGGGAGGAGCCAGTCAAACTGCATTTGGTTCATCTAGTGCGGATATTCTTACCAAAACAACAAGGGTCATAGCCCTTAGTTTTATTTTATTCTCCTTGCTACTTTCCTTTTTATTTGCAAAAAAAGATGATAAAGTTCCCGTAATAGAAGACAGTTCAGCCCCTTCTCTCTCTCTTCCACCAACACAATCTGAGTCACCTCCCCCTGTAGATCCTAAATAATTTTATAACTTATCTAAGAAGTTAGGAACAAAAAAAATTTTCCTCTCATCCGTATACAAAGTTAACCTTTAAAATATGGATATTTTTAAAAATCTCTCTTCACTCCTAAGAATTAGAGACCAAAAATCAATTTATTTTAGTTCTGTATTTGTTGGGATACTCTCTGGGTTATTTGCCTCTGGATTTTCATACTCCCTCCAATTGGCTACCCAAACCATATCTACGATTACAAAAAACTCCCACCAAAAGGAGAGCTTCTTTCTATCTTCTATTCCCTTCACATTTTCCCAAACAAACCTGGTATTTTTTCTCCTTCCTATCATCGGTGGATTTTTTTCAGGTTTGGTAGTGTATCTCTTTTGTAAGGATGCTGAAGGAATGGGTACTGACTCTATGATCTACTCCTTCCACCAGAGAGAGGGAAAAATGGATTCAAAGGTTCCATTTGTAAAGTCAATTGCTACAATATTTACTCTCTCAGGAAGTGGAAGTGGTGGAAAAGAAGGTCCAATTTCTCAAATTGGGGCTGGGATTGGGACTATTGTTGCTGATATTTTAGGTTCTGGTGCACGTGCCAGGAGAACGCTTTTACTAGCTGGAACTGCTGGTGGATTGGGGGCAATCTTCCATGCTCCCCTTGGTGGTGCAATCACTGCTGCTGAAATGGTTTACAAAGAGGATGTGGAATCCGATGCCCTGATTCCCTGTATTTTATCCTCCGGCACTGCCTTTCTGGTAGCAGAGTTTTTTACCGGAAAAACAAAAGTGTTTCAACTCAAAGATTCTGTGTCCTATTCAGCCAATGAATTCCCATTTTATATGCTCTTGGGGATACTATGCTATCTGGGGGGTAAGAGTTTTATTTATCTATATACTAAAATCCAGGAGTTTTCTAATAATATCTCCCTACCTTTTTATCTTAAACCTGCCTTAGGTGGGTTACTCTGTAGTCTTCTTTATCTTTTTTTTCCCGAAGTAAGTGGAACGGGAGATGAATTTATAGAAGATTCCCTACAAAACCAGACCAGGGTTCTTGCCTCACACCAAAGTATTAGCCCCATTGTACTTTATTTTCTTTTGTTTTTATTTAAGATTCTAGCAACTTCTCTAACTGTGGGCATGGGTGGCTCGGCTGGAGTGTTTGGACCTTCCCTCTTTTCGGGTTGTATGCTTGGGGGGGCAATGGCTCTGGTAGCAGAGTCTTTTTTGGGAATGGGAAATAGTCCGGCCGGCTTTATGTTGGTTGGTATGGGAGCTTTTTATTCAGGAGTGGCAAGTGCTCCAATTGCAGGAATGATCATGGTATGTGAAATGGTGGGAAATTATGAACTATTACCCCCTCTTATGCTTGTGACCATCCTTTCCGTATCGCTGGGAAATCGTATGACAATTTATAAATCCCAATTGCTAAATCGATTTTCTACACCAGCCCATTTTTGGGATATGAACCAGGATATTATGGATAAAATTTATCTAAAGGATATTCCTGAGTTCATTCGCACGTTAGCCATTCTGGATTCAAAAACTGCAATCGAAAGCTTACGAAAAAAAGCGTTAGAACTCCAAGCAAGTGATTTTATAGTATCTGACAATGGTAAATACTTTGGAGTGCTAAGTCTTAGAAAAGTGAGTACAATCCTAGATATGGGGGATGGAAATTCCAAACTGCCAATTGGTGAGTTATGTGACACAAAAATCTCTCCGATACTTATCACAGCTTCCTTAAAATCTGCATTTTATACTTTACTCGAATTTGATATAGACAAAGCACCTATAATAGATTTTGACAATAAACTAATTGGTTATTTACGTATTTCAGATCTTTTTAGAATTTACTATAAACATATCAAGAAATAGTCTAACTTATAAAGAAGCAAATCTGGAGGATTCCATTTATGAAATCAAAATTACTGGTTCCCATTGTTCTAATTACCCTTTCTCTCTCAGCTATTGCATTCTTTTCCTCAATGGAAACATCATTTACTCTATTAGATGCTAGTGAACTAGCAAACTATCCGGATAAATATGATGGGGACAATCTGAGAGTTCGAGGAAATGTAAAAGTCGGAAGTGTGGTGCGGGAAGGCAGAGAGGCAAGATTTATACTTGAACTAGATAACAAAGAAATACCCGTTCATTTCACGGGAAAGAATCTTCTCCCTGACGCTTTCAAAGAGGGAATCAAAGCAAGAGTTGATGGCAAATACAAAAGTGGTGTATTGGTAGCTGATCATGTAGAAGCTAAATGTGCCTCCAAGTATGAAGCAGAGTACAAACAGGAATAAAAAATGAACGATTTTGGAGCACTATTACTAATCACATCCCTTGGAGTACTAACTTTTAGTGTCCTCCAATCCATCTACGGAATCTGGAAAAAAAATGATACATCCGTTGAACTGGGAAGAATCACCCTCATGGCTAATTTATTTATCATTCTATTGGCATTCATTACATTGATGACCCAATTAGCTAGAATGGATCTCTCTAATTATTATGTTGTCATGCATTCCAGTGAGCACCTCCCTATTTTTTATAGGGTAACTTCCATCTGGTCGGGCTCATCTGGGTCTCTCTTGTTTTGGAATTTACTCTTAAATATTTTTAGTTTTATGGTACTTTTTGAAACCAGAAAACTTTACAAAGATCGTCTTCCCATTTTAAACCTTGTTTTGGGATCTCTATCCCTCTTTTTTACTTTCTTAGCCGTCTATTTTGCTGATGCCCAACCTTTTAGAGAATTCCAACCCAAAGCAGTGATTGGAAGGGGTTTAAATCCTCTTCTCCAGCACTGGGCGATGATCATCCATCCACCCATTCTATACATTGGTTATGTTAGTTTTGCAATTCCTTTTGGAGTGGGCATGAGTGCACTCCTCACGGGAAGTTTGTCTTCTGACTGGCTCAAGCAAATTCGCAAATGGACACTTTTTTCTTGGTTTTTTTTAGGAGTGGGTATTTTGTTGGGATCCAAATGGGCTTATGAAGAACTTGGTTGGGGTGGGTACTGGGCTTGGGATCCAGTGGAAAATGCATCCCTTATGCCCTGGTTACTAGCCAGTGCTTTCCTACATTCCATCATCATAGAAGAAAGAAGGGGAATGCTCAAGTTTTGGAATATGTTCCTCATCATTCTAACCTTTCATTTTACCCTTCTAGGAACTTGGATCACCCGAAGTGGAGTTTTAGAAGGACCTCATAGCTTTTCAAAATCTACCATTGGCACTCCCTTCATTATTTTTATTATCTCCAGTTTTATACTCTACACAACCTTTCTATTGCTAAGAAAAAATCTTCTCCAACCAGAAAGAAACTTAGAATCACTCACCTCTAAAGAGGGAAGTTTTTTCTTAAACAACTTTATTTTAGTATTAGCATGTTTAGTGATACTTTTAGGTGTATTTTCTCCCCTACTCTATGGAAAGGAATTTAAGTCTCCGTGGTACAACTCTTGGGGAGTCCCCGCAGGTATTTTTCTCTTATTATTGATGGGATCATCTCCCCTATTGGCATGGAGAAAAGGTGCTGATAGTATTTTTTTTGCTACCTTAATTAAACCATTCTTATCAGGTACTGTGGTTGCGATTCTTTACTCAATTCTCTACTCAAACTTTTTTACAAGATCTGATTATAGTATAAGTGACACACTTGGTGAAGTATATTCAGTGCTTACAGTAGGTTTAGGGGCATTTACAATTGCAGGTATAATCCAAGAATTTCATAGAGGTATCACAGCTAGAAAAATTCAGTTTACTAAAGAATCTTATATTTATGCAGGGGGCCAGTTACTTTTAAAAAATAAAAGGCGATATGGTGGTTACCTGGTTCATTTTTCTATGGTATTAATCTTTATAGGTTATGCGGGGAATGCATTCAAAGAAAACACTTCCTTTCGTTTTTTCTATACTCTTATGGAACCAAGAGGGGATGAAATTATCTATAGGAGTAATGACAAGGCTATTTTAGGGAACTATACCATTGAAGCAAACCAATTAAAAATAGCACCAATGGTCAATGGAAATGAAAATACTGATCCTAATATATTCAATGTAATTGTTTCGCAAAGAGCATCTTACAAAATCCAAAGACAAATGACCCCTATTGATGAAATGCTAACAGAGAGAAGATTTTATCCTCAAGTATCACATCTCACCGGAGGATTTGAATCACACATCCCCACAAGTGAGCCCGCAATTAATTCTTCTCCCAAGGAAGATTTCTATATCCAATTGGGAGCAATAGAGAGTGCCGTTGAAAGCTCAGAAAATCCTGATCTATCTTTACTCTTTATGGATTATTATTTTGGAAGCAGAAACTTTATGGAAAAAGCTAAGTTGGGGGAAAGGTTTCCAAAGCAAATCATTGCAAATTTAGAAGTATGGATCAATCCATTGGTAAAATTGATATGGTTGGGTTCTTTACTCTTTTTCTTTTCGGGACTTTATATCATTCTTCCAATTGGAAATACAAAAGGATGACTTTTTTTCCTAAACTATTATTTGGTTTGGATAAAAGGTATCCTCTAATGGTAACAGTTTTTTTTGTACTACTTGGTTCTTCTGCATTGATTGGAGAATCAATTTCAACTAATTTAACTGATCCAATACAAATAATTTCGTACCACGATGTAACCTCTAAAATTCGCTGTATCTGTTTACCCTCCCTTCCCATAAAAAGTTGTTCCTATAACAATTGTGCAGTTTCTGCAGAATTGAAATTATTTATTGAAAATAGAATTCGAAAGGGCGAATCTTCTGATACTATCGTACAAAAATTACTCACGGGATTTGGCGAGGAAGCATTGGACGATCCTGTCATCCAAAAGTTTAAAGAATCTGGAAGCATGAATATGGTAAATGGTGTGCTGTATGGATTTGGAGATAAAATCCTTGCTGAGCCCTCTTCACTTTCCATAAACATCACAATCATAGGAATAGCTTTAGGTGGGTTGGGTCTAATTTATTTTTATTTTAGAACCCATAGTAAAGCAAAACCAAACACCTCTAATCCAGTCCAACTTTCCAAAAACAGTGAAAAATATCTTAAGGAATTAGATTAATGGATTACTTACTGATTTTGTATTCCTTGCTAATGGGAATGGTTCTTATCTTTCCCTTTGTTTACCTGGGAATTTTAAAAAATAGACCACAGATAGAACTCCCATCTCCTAAAAATGCCATAGAACGAAAAATGCTCTTAGAAAATTTAAGGGATCTCAAAACAGACTATGAAACCAAGAAATTTTCGGAATCTGATTTTGCTGTGCTCTCAGAGGATATCATTCACAAATTAGAAGCAATAGATGAAAAAATAAAGAAAGAGCCCATGACAGAAGAAATAAAAAATAAGTGTATGTGCGGGGAAAAAAATCATGTCCCCAACGCAAAATTTTGTCATTTTTGTGGAAAAAAATTGTCTTTGCATTCATAAGAAAATCAAAAGTTTTTTCCTTTTAATGCAATTATTTCTTGCATTTCCTTTAAATTTATAAATAATTTTATAACAATCAGAGACACTAATCAGGAGAATACCATTGAAACTTGGATTCATTTATCGATTTTTACTATTAATTAGTCTGCTAGTAGGGAACACCACTCTCTTCGGATGGACAAACCATTTTTATGGAACATATTTGAGTTTGGAACCCTTAGAAGAATTCAAAAAACAGGTAGTAGTTGAATCCATTGAATCTTTTTTAAACAAAGAAGGGGTTGCTTTAGCAGATAGATTGGAAGAAATAGAAGCCCTTTCTAAAAAAGAAATTAAAAACTATCG
>CAMCZP010000045.1 GCA_945887855.1 Leptospira interrogans serovar Manilae
GTAGTTTTGGCGACTGGTGGGTATGGAAACGTATTCTTCCTTTCTACAAATGCTATGGGTTGCAATGTGACTTCTACTTACAGAGCTTACAAAAAAGGAGCACTTTTTGGTAATCCCTGTTATACACAAATTCACCCAACTTGTATTCCAGTGGCTGGAGAATACCAATCTAAATTGACTCTGATGTCGGAATCACTCCGAAATGATGGAAGAATTTGGGTGCCTAAAAACAAAGGCGAAAAGCGTCCTGCACACGAAATTCCAGAAGCAGAGAGAGATTATTACTTAGAAAGAAAGTATCCTTCCTATGGTAACCTGGCACCCCGTGATATTTCTTCTCGAAGTGCGAAAGAAGCCTGCGATGATGGAAGGGGAGTGGGTCCCGGTGGACTTGGTGTTTATCTTGATTTTAGTGATTCCATCAAGAGACTCGGGGAAGATACAATTGCGGACAGATACGGTAACCTCTTCGATATGTATGCTCGTATTACAAATGAGAATCCTTACAAAGCTCCAATGAGAATTTACCCTGCAGTGCATTACACAATGGGTGGACTTTGGGTGGATTATAACCTCATGAGTAATATTCCAGGATTACACGTGATTGGAGAAGCTAACTTTTCTGACCATGGTGCAAACAGACTCGGAGCATCGGCTCTTATGCAAGGTCTTGCAGATGGATATTTTGTGTTACCATATACAATTGGGGATTACTATGCTAACAATAAGACTCCAACTCCTTCTACAGATCATCCTGAATTTAAAAAAGCTATTGAAGAAGCAACTAATCGTTCCAAAAAACTTTTATCTATCAATGGTAAGAGAACGGTAGATGATTTCCATAAAGAATTGGGTCATATCATGTGGGACAATTGTGGAATGGCAAGAAACAAAGAAGGTCTCCAAAAAGCTATCAAGAGAATTCCTGAACTCAGAGAAGAATTCTGGAAAGATGTGAAAGTCACTGGAGGAGCCGATCAACTCAACCCATCCTTAGAAAAAGCAGGAAGAGTAGCGGATTTCTTGGAATTTGGAGAGCTGATGTGTATTGATGCCCTCAACAGAGAAGAATCCTGTGGTGGACACTTTAGGACGGAATACCAAACAGAAGAAGGGGAAGCTAAACGTAACGATGATAAATATTGTTATGTTTCAGCTTGGGAATACAAAGGCGACAACCAAAAGCCAGTTGAGATCAAAGAAGAATTGAAGTTTGATAATGTAAAACTCACACAAAGGAGTTACAAATAAGATGTCAGTAAAAGAATTAAATCTAAAACTAAAAGTATGGCGTCAAAAAAATCCAAAAGACAGTGGTCATTTTGAAGAGTATGACGCCAAAGGAATCAGTGAACATTCCTCATTTCTTGAAATGCTAGACATTGTGAATGATAGACTAGAGAGGGATGAAAAAGAACCCATTGCTTTTGACCATGATTGCAGGGAAGGAATCTGTGGAAGTTGTTCTATGGTGATCAATGGCTATGCCCATGGTCACATGAAAGGCACAACTACCTGTCAGCTCCATATGTATAACTTTAAAGATGGTGAAACAGTAACAGTTGAGCCATGGAGAGCTAAGCCTTTTCCAGTATTAAAAGACTTGGTTGTAGACAGAGGAGCCTTTGATCGTATCATACAAACTGGTGGTTTTGTAAACATCAACACCGGTGGCGCTCCCGATGCAAATGCTTTACCTATCCCCAAAAAAGATGCAGATCTAGCGATGGATGCCGCAGCTTGTATTGGTTGTGGTGCTTGTGTTGCTTCCTGTAAAAATGCATCAGCTATGTTATTTGTATCTGCAAAAGTATCACAACTATCCCTTCTACCACAGGGTCAGGTGGAAAGAAAAGATAGAGTGAAAAAAATGCTTGCTGCTATGGATCATGAAGGATTTGGAAACTGTACAAACCAATATGAATGCGAAGCAGGTTGCCCAAAAAATATTTCAGTTCAATTTATAGCACGCATGAACAAAGAATATTTCTCTGCAGCGGCTACGCAAGAAGCACATGCTCCAATAGCTGAGGGATCTTTCTAAGAGAAAATTTCTCGCTACAAAATTTCAGAACAACTACAATCCATAAATATTGAACCTATTTTTCAATATTTATGGATTTATATTCCTACCATTTCAAATCCTAATATTACCTTTGCTTCGATTCAGTTTACAAGGTAAGTATCTTAAACTACTCCAAAGTATTACAAAACCCCCGGAGGTTACCCCTTTAGTCCATTTACTAATTCATTTAACTTTTCACTTTTTTTAGTTTCCCCAATTTTCAAATATGCTTGGGATAGAACATTTAAATTTTCATGGTTAAATGGTTGCAAATTTCTAATTCGTTCACCTTGGACTATGCAATCTTTGAATTCTTCTTTTTCAAATAAATAATTTGATACCACTGTGATATATTCTGGAAGAGAGGGAATCGAAGTAAGAAGTTCTTGGATAATAATTTTTGTTTGAGAGATAGGTAGGTTTTGAAAATTAGATTCTAAAAATTTTTTAAATTCTACAGGACTGGTTTTATTCGATTTTAAATTATTATATAATTTCATAGTTCTATTATGAAGCGTGGGATGTAATTTCTTTATATTAGCTAATAAAGGGATTGTTTCATTTTTTAAATTTTTAAATTCTAATTTGAGAAGGGATAGATCATCTGTAAGTTCACCTATTTTCTTTAAATAGGAAACAATTTTATCAAGATCTCCCTTACTTTCCTCAATAGCTTTTAAAAAAATTGTTTCATCTTCATTGAGGATACGAACCCCATCTTTTATTTCCAAAAGTATATCATCTCTTCCATCAGAACCAGCAATGATAAAATCACCTTCATACAATTGATGCATCATTACATAGATTGTACTATTAATTCCTTGAGTTCCTATCTTTCTATATAATAAATCGTTTTCAATAAAGGATGCAACTCCATCTCTATAGAGAACTGTCCATGGATGTTCAGCATTCATATAGTACATAAGTCCTTTTTCTTCATCAATTAAGCCCATAGACAAAGATATCAGCATAGATCCACCAAAACTCTCAAACACTTTATGTAGTTCTATAAAAGTTGATCTCATCCAGAGTTCAGGATAAACAGATTTATTTTGATCATCCAATTTATTTCTTTCTACAATTGATTGTATAACAGATCCTAATACTAAAATTCCACCAGCTCCTTGAAGAGATTTTCCCATTGCATCAGCATTTAAGAAAAATACATGAGGTCTTTGGTTTAAAATTAATTCATGTGTAATACATAAGTCCCCACCGAGTTCTTTATTCCATTTTTTAAATTGAAATTTTTTCTTCTGAATAATTCTATACTCTGCAAAAATGGAACTGTTTGAATCTAATGTATTTGCACTCAAAGGATCTGTAAGTAGGGAAGTTAAATAGTAATCTCCATCCTGTTGAACTTTCAAATTTTGAACTTCTTCTAAAGTTTTTTGAAGTTCTGAAGTTCTAATCTTTACTTTTTCTTCAAGTTGATCCGCATACTCTTGGATTTTTTCCTTTGCATCACCAAGGCTACGGTAGCTACTATCTAGGTCTAAAACCATTTGGTTGAATGCACCTGCCAATTGGCCTAATTCATCTTTTGAGACTATTTCTATTTGGGTAGATAAATCTCCATTGGAGATTCTTGTTAAGCCTTCATCTATTCGTTGAACTGATTTTGCTATGTTTTTTGCAATTTTTAATGCAATGACCAATGCTATAAAAATAATCAGTAAAGAAATAACAATAAACCCAGTAACTAGCAATCTCAAATATAGTCTGGCACCGGATTGATCAATCACTAAAATTAGTCCTACATTTTTGATTTCCTTATCTGATAGATTTGTGCCTATTTGAACATATCGAAAATCATAACCTATAGTGGATTTTTTGATTCCTTTTTCATAAAATATTATATCTTTAATAATAGATGAATTTGTATTTCGATGAATATAAGTGGGTTTATTTACATCCTCTCTTATATTCCCTAATGAAGTAGCGGATATAGAATCATTTATTAATAAAAAAATATGTTTTCTAGTCAATTGGTAGATTCTATTTGTAAAACTTGAATTTAGTTCATATCCAGCAGCTACTGCACCAATAATCTCTCCCTCAAATACTACAGGAACTATTCCCTGTAGAACTGGCTTATTTTGATCTAATATAATAATCTGAGTTGATTTACCTTTTTCTAATGCATCCCGAACAAAGGTAAGTTCCATCTGATTATCTCCTAATCTGATGGGAGAATGTACCCTTGCTATAACATCTCCATTCTTATTAAAAACTGTCAATTGATCTATGTCTGCAGATTTTTTAATTGTATCACCTGCTCTCACTATAGGACCTGAATTGGGTGTTTCACTTATTAGCTGGGACTGAACAACTGCATTATTAGCAAAAGTATTTGCATACATTACTGTTTGTGCTTCATAATAATGAAATACATTCCCTGCAGCAGTTACAGATTCACTCATTTCTGCATTAATTTGCTTATTTTGCTGGTATGCAAACATTCCAAATGCAATTAGCAATAATATAAAGATGGGAAGTGCACTAATTAAAATAATTGTATTTATTTTTCCTGCCATACTCAATTCTCTTAGAATTGTATTTATAGATTCTGGGAGAATTTTTAAGTCTGCTATTGTGTGCAGAATAGATTTTATAAATGTATTACTTTTCTTTTCTTCTAATTTTGTTTTCATATTTTTACTTCTTTTTTAATTTTTCATACTTACTTACAATTAAACCTGTTGTCTTTACGACGGAATAAAATTCTGGACTTTTAGATATAAATCCTGTATAGGGAATCAATCCATTCTCACTCCCCATTATAGGTTTTCCATTTTCATCTTTTGTTTCATTTGAAGTTTTATTTAAAATTACAGATAATTTATTAGCTAATTCTATTCCAGCTTTTTGAGATACAACTATTGCATCATAAGGAATTGGCTCTGTTTTCATAAGTATACGTAGTGCATTTTTATGTTTAATTTGTGCTGCATCAAAATTATCGCTCCAGGTAGCACCTATGTCAATAGTGCCTTCCACCAGTGCATCTGTAACATTTGGATGATTCCCAAGAAAAAAAATACTTTTAAAAAATTTTTCTGGTTCTATGCCTTCTTTTAAAAGAATGGCAACAGGATATTTGTACCCTGATGATGAACCCGGATCAACAAATCCCATTTTTTTATTTTTTAAATCCTGGATAGATTTATATGGAGAATCATTTTTCACAACTAGCATTCCTGAATAGGCTTCGGCTCCATTTTTCATAGTAGTTGCAACATATATCATAGATTTGCTATTCTTTTCTAGTGCATCTGTATATGCACCGGGAGTAAATGCCGCTATTTGGATCAAGTTAGTATTTATATCATTTTTTAACTGTTCGAAGTCTTGTTCTACAATGAATCTTACCCTAACTCCCAATTGCTTGGATAAATATTTAATAAATGGCTTATAAGCTATCTTCATTTTTTCAGGATCATCCCAAGGGGTTATTCCAAAGTTTATTACATCACCTTTAGAAGATTCTGAATCTATATCTTTATCTAAGGAATTTTCACTTTCTTTATCCGGTAAATCTATATGAATTGGTTCTTCTTTGGAGCATTGAAAAAAATTGAATAGAAGTATGAATAGTATTGCTAAGTATTTCATACATTAAAATTAAAATGTTTCCTCTTTTTTTCAATATAAAAAAAATAGATATTAAAATTTTGTAAGACTTATATTTTTAAATTAAAAATATTTATGGAGTTATATTAGAAGTGTTCTAAGAGAAAAAACTTTAAAGTACAATATTTATATATATTAAAAAGTTTTGCAGCAAATTAGCTGCAAAACTCAAAGGTATGTTATTTGAAATCTTTTGTATACTGATCTAGTATTTCTTTTGTAATACCATTCTCTATTATTTTTGTGAAGAGATCAGCACTTGGTCTGGGAGTTCTTTTGAAGTTATTTTTGTAGTCAACTTTAACCAAACCAAATTTAGCTTCAAACCCTTCCGCCCACTCAAAATTATCTATCAACGACCAATGTATATACCCTCTAACATCTGCTTTTTTACTATTATTTAAATTCCAGATTTCTGCTAAGGATGTAACTATACTTGCCTGTCGCTTGACATCATTTTCAGCTGCATCTGCTGTACCACTTTCCAGAATATAAATGGGAAGTTTGTACTTTTCCGTAGCTTTTGTAAGGATATAAGATAGCCCGAGTGGGTATGCTTCCCAATTGAGATCATTTACAATTTCTGGTTTAGAATTTGGATCAGAAAAGAGAGTCTCAAATTTTGTAGGGGAAAATATATTAGATTTTATATAGTATCTACCATAATAATTGATTCCCAAATAATCCAAACTATCCTTTAATCCAGGGATCTCTTCTACAAAGCTTGTATTGGTTATTTTGAGTGTTCCCGTTTTCACTGCGTCTATGAAGTCCCATACAAAAGCCTGTTCTACTTTTTCAGCTATGATTCTATCCAGAATAGCATAGTTTCTATAGGGTTCAAATGCCCGTGTGTGCATGGTAAAACCAACTTCACTTTTTTTTCCAAGCTTTGCATCATTTTCATTTATAATTTTTTTTGCTAGAACATGGAATTTTAAAAGCTCGCTCATAACCTGAGCAATCTCTGATGGATCCACTCTTTGGAGAAGGGGAGGAAACACACCCTGCATATAACCACCAAAAATAAATACCATAGGTTCATTTAAGGTACACCAATGGTCCACATCTGCTCCATAATTTTCAACGACAACTCTTAAGAATCTCTCATAGTGTTCACGAGCATCTTCTCTCTCCCATCCTCTTTTACCATTTTTTTCCTCCCAAAACCATGCTGGACTGGAAAAATGAAATAGGGTTAAAAGTGGTTTGAGGTTATTTTTCTTCATAGAGGCTATTAAATTTTTATAATAAAGAACTCCATTTGGATCTGGCTCGGTCATGCCTGCCCTGGGGAAAATTCGATCCCATGCCACACTGAATCGATATGAATTGTGCTTCATGTCCCTTGCCATTTGAAAATCTTGGTCGTACATTTCGTTGTGGTTTGTTTTTTTTAGGATAATCTCCTTGGAATAATCACCAAGATTGTGGATATGTCCCGGTTTTGCGACCCCTTTCCCACCACTTTCAAACCGTTTGTTTTCATAAGCATCTTGGATGAATTTCCCCCAATCGCTGTCTGGAGTCTCTTCCATTTGTTCGGCTGCGGTGGATGTCCCAAAGAGAAAATCTTTAGAAAATTCCATTTTTTCAACATTTGGAAATTCTGAAATATATCCCGATTGTCTTTTGATTCCACACTGAGTGGTTGTGGAGACAAAGAGAGCTATTATAATAAAAGATAGTAAATTTTTCATTGCTCTAAAGTAATCTAGAACCCTTCGGAATTCAAGTGAAAAAATGAGAATTTTGATTCCTTTTCAGACTTGCTAAACTACTAAAAAATCCGATATTTAAAAATAACGGTACACTCACATGGCACTCACAAAAGAACAAAAAGCAGAATTCGATGAAAATTTAACAGAGTTTAAAAATTACATAGAAGAACTTAAAAAAGATGTAAATCTCTATAAGACCCAGATGAAAAAATCTAAGGCAATTGAGCCCTATTACCAAATTGCAATTGTATTGAATTCCATAAAGCTAATGAACACTTGCGTAAACATCAGTGAACTTTCCTGGCATATGTTGAATTTGAAAAGTGAATTGTATTTGAACATTGCTAGAAAAGAAATCTACAGTGTGATCTCCACCATGGAGAAGGTGGTGGGGGCAGATTTTGAAAATGGATTGGATGAAAATAGAGAACTTCTTGATCTAATTCCTGAATTCAATCCCGACCAAAGGATTAACTTTATCAGAGGATTTAGAAAAACTATCAATGATATTGTAGATGCGTATGGATCTAATAGCAAGTGGAAATGGAGTTGGCCTGAATTACATTTTAAACTTGCTGTTCTAGCAAAAAATCTCTTTGATTTCAGAGCGTACGAGAGAGAGAATGATTTGGATAGCCCTTTTTATTATACCCGTAAAGACCATTTTAGTCTAATCATTGAACTTTCAAATTATGCAGCACAAGAGTATCGATCTAAGTATGATCTTTCTACAAATGATATTGGTGATCTAAAAAAATGTATCTCTTTGTTAGAAATGAATCGAAAAATATTTCAGATGACAGGTAATACAGAAGATTTACAAAAAACTAAGACTTTGATTGACTCCATGGCTTCTAAAATAAACTCATTAGAAGGTGATAAGAACAGGGTGAAAAAAAAGAAAAAATAAGTTTTAATTTTTAGAATGATTATTAATCCTGATAGTCAAAGAAATAGAATAAAAAAGGAAGGAATGTGATGGCACTACCTGATATTACGGATGCAACCTACCAGGAAGAAACTTCTATGGGAATGGTATTGATTGATTGCTGGGCAGAATGGTGTGGCCCTTGTAGAATGGTAGCACCTGTTTTAGAGGATTTGTCAAAAGAATTGACCGGAAAAGTTTCTATAAAAAAACTCAATGTAGATGACAACCAAAAAACAGCCCAAGCACTTGGTATTCAATCTATCCCTACACTTTTGCTGTACAAAGATGGTAAACTTGTGGATAAAGTTATAGGAGCTTTACCTAAAACTCAAATTAAAAACTTTATCGATCGAAATTCTTAGATAATTTAAGTATTACGTATAAGATTTTTTGTTTCTTATATGTAATACTTATCATTCAACTCTATAATATAAATTTTTACTAACCAAAACTAACCTTATAAAGATTAAACCAACCTAACAAACGAGGAAATATATGAAACGCGCACTCCCTTTTACTGATGAACACAATCAATTTAGAGAAATGACTAAAAAGTTTTATGATACTGAAGTTATGCCACAACATGAAAAGTGGGAAAAAGATGGAAAAGTATCACGAGAAGTCTGGAAAAAAGCTGGGGATTATGGGATGTTGTGTCCGGATGTTCCCGATGAATTTGGTGGCGGTGGAGTAGATTTTTTATACAACACAATTATTATAGAGGAAGCAGCAAGATGTGGTAATTCAGGATTTTTTATTTCATTACACAACGATATAAATATACCTTATTTCGTAGAATATGCTTCACCAGAACAAAAGAAAAGATGGCTACCTAAATTTGCATCTGGTGAAATGATCACTGCGATTGCCATGACAGAACCCGGAGCAGGTTCAGATTTAAAATCAATGCGTACTACAGCTATCGAAAAAGATGATCATTTTCTTGTCAATGGTCAAAAAACATTTATAAGCAATGGTCAAATAGCAGATTTAGTCATCACTGCATGTAAGACAGGTGAAGGATCAATCAGCTTAGTAGTGGTGGAGTCTGGAATGAAAGGGTTTGAAAGGGGAAGAAATTTAGAAAAAATTGGTCTCAAAGCGCAAGATACTTCTGAGCTTCATTTTACTGATGTCAAAGTTCCCAAAGAAAATCTCTTGGGAAGAAAAGGGCAGGGTTTTCGGTATCTAATGAATAAGCTTCCTAGAGAAAGATTAGCTTTGGGTATCGCTGCGGTGGAGGCATCACTTGCAGTTCAGGATATTACACTCAAATATATTAAAGAACGTGATGCCTTTGGGAAAAAGATAGGAACCTTCCAGCATATTAAATTCCAAATGGCAGAGATGAGAACAGAAGCGGAAATGTGTAGGGCATTTGTGGACCAAGCTATTTTAGCATTTATGCGGGGAGAGCTAACTACTGCTGAAGCATCTATGGTGAAGTGGTACTCCACTGAAATGCAAAAACGTCATACTGATCAGTGTCTACAGTTTTTCGGTGGATATGGCTATATGATGGAATACCCAATAGCCAGAGCATACATTGATGCCAGAATCCAAACAATCTATGCAGGAACAACTGAGATAATGAAAGAAATTATTGGTCGATCTTTAGGATTGTAAAATCATATAAAAGAAAGTTTCAGGTTGAAAAGTGATAATATATTTTAACTTTGATTTTGTTATTCTAAACAGTTTCAAATTTTCTATAAAATCAGAGATCACCGATTCTAGAGAAATTTTTACATAAGGTAAGTTTTTTAGATCTTCAATGACTTGCCTTCTAACTAATTCTAAATTCATTAAAAATCCTTAAATTTTTTAAGTAAGAAATAATTTCTCTTGAAATAATTTTTAATTTTTATACTATTTGTCTCATGCCTAAGATAAGTATAGTTATACCCTCGCTCAATGAAGAAGAATATCTTCCAAAATTACTAAAATCCATCCAAGCCCAAACTTTTACAGATTACGAAGTGATTGTAGCAGATGCAGGCTCCAAAGATAAAACGGTGGAAATTGCAAAAAACCATGGTGTACGTGTAGTCCCTGGTGGGATGCCCGGTCCTGGAAGGAATCGTGGTGCTGAAGTTGCTACCGGTGAATTTTTATTTTTCTTTGATTCCGACGTACTTTTAGAACCTAATTTTCTCGAAAAGGCTCTCCAAGAAATGGAGGACAGATTTTTGGAATTAGCAACCTGTGAATTTTTGCCTGAGTCTGATTTACGATTAGATCGAGTTTTATTTAAACTAGCCAATCTATCTGTTAAGATAAATCAATTTTTTACTCCAAGAGCTGCAGGTTTTTGTATTTTTATAAGCAGAAGGCTTTTTAAGAGGGTAGGAGGATTTGATGAAACTGTAAAGTTAGCTGAAGATCACGACCTTGTAACACGCGCCAGCCAATACAGACCTTTGCGTATGTTAAATTCTGTCACACTTACTGTGAGCATTCGAAGATTAAGAAAGGAGGGAAGGTTCTCCCTCATTGGAAAATATATCCAAGTGGAAACTCATCTGCTCTTAAAAGGAAAAGTTACAGATGATATAGTAGAATATGAATTTGGAAATTTTGAAAAACAAGAGTCTGAATCTGTTAAAAAAACATTAGATGAACTGGAAGCAAAGATCCTTCAAATGGAAGAGCAATACAACCAAATTTCTAAAAAATACACAGAATTACAAACTGTTATTAAAGACTCTGATGTAGCAGAGAAAGTTAGATCCACAGTTGATTCTGTGGTTTCCCTAGTAAAAACAATATTTGAACCAGGGAAGAAGTAAACTACCCAAGTCTTCCAAACATCGAGAAATCATTTTGTGTTTTCTCGATTCGGGTGGGTGTGATAGAGATAAACTGTCCCACTTTTAACTTTTTAGAATCTTCAACAGATAACAGGTTTAGTTTTAAGTAATTATCTGTTAGTACTTTGAAATCGGACTCAACGATACCTTCTAATGTAAGTCCAACATTTTTTTGGAAATATTGATAAAGCATTTTAGATGAAAGATCGTTTAATTCTTTAACTCTTTCTTTTTTTTCTTCCTTTGAAACTGTCTCAGGATAGGTTTCTGCTAAGGTTCCTTTTCGAATTGAAAATGGAAAGGAATGGATTTTGGAAATTCCCAATTCATTAACAAGCTTTAAACTATCCTGGAAATGTTCTTTTGTCTCACCAGGAAAGCCAGCTATTATATCAGTTCCTATAAATATATCAGGATGATCTTGTATTACAAGTTCAATTCTTTTGCGAAAAGTTTCTGCCGTATAGCTTCTTTTCATTTTTCTTAGTATTTCGGAATTTCCACTTTGGAGGGGAATATGCAGATATTTGCAGAATCTAGGATGCGAAAGAAGTGTAGAGAGGCCTTTGTTTACATCTGAGGGTTCAATGGAGGAGAGTCTCAGGCGGGAATATTCCAAGACATTCAATATACTTTCTAGTAACGAATTAAATGATTTTTCTCCACTTTCATTTCTATACCAACCCAAGTTTACTCCGGTGAGTATAATTTCTCCAATACCATTGTCTTGCAGAAATTTAACTTGGTTTAAGACATCCTGTTTAGTTCTACTCACCCCTTTCCCGCGTGCACTTGGAATTTTACAGTATGAGCATACCCGATTACAACCGTCTTGGATTTTTAAATACGCTCTGGTATGATTTACTGGTACTACATCTGAATATGAAAATCTATCATAGGGTTTAGAATTGTTGTTAGGTAAATTTAAAGATTGTAGAATTAAATTTGGAAGATTTGATTTTTCTTGATTTCCAATCACCCCTGTAATACCGGGAATTTTTTCAATAACAGACTTGTCTGTTTCCGCATAGCACCCAGTAACCCATATTTGGGAACCTGGATTGTTTTTAATGGCCGTTCGTATGATATTTCGATTTTTAGAATCAGCCTTGTTGGTAACAGTACATGTATTTACAATGATAATCTCTGGATTTTCATCTATAGGTATGGTTTTTATACCCTCCTGGCTAAGGGCATTGGAAAGACCATCGCTTTCAAAAATATTGAGTCGACACCCTAAGGTGTGAAAACCTACACGCGGTGAGTTCATTATAGGGTAGAGAGCTTTTCTTGGATCCTTTTGAGTGTTAAGATCATCTGGGGGTACTCTTTTAAAGAAATGGCCTTTGTGACAGATTTTTCTGCTTCCATTAGGTTTTCTTTCGCTTTTTCTTTTTTTCCCGCTTTTGTTTCTAGGTCAGACATTCTTTCATAGATCAAAGCAAGGTTATTATGAAAAAATGGGGAAGTTTCTTGGAGAGAAATTGCCCATTTGAGACTCATCTCTGCTTTTTCCAAATCCCCTTGTAAAAAGTATAAGTTAGATTCAACGGCAAGTGGTCTGGGATCATTTGGAGCTTCTTGTTTGAGAGTTTCAATGATAGCTAGTCCTGTGTTGATTTTTCCATATTTTCCTATTATAAAAGCTTTTTGTAATTTTAGCTCTTTAGAGTTGGGAAACTTGGTTTCTGCTGTTTCTAACAACTCAAGTGCGCCTTTGAATCTATTGGCTGCAAGGTGTGCTTTGATTATCTCTATATAAATTTCTGTATCATTGGGTTTTAATTTTAAAGCACTGAATAAATTATCTATAGATGTATTTACATTTCCCAATGCCCAATTGCAATGGGAAAGCAATACATATTCATTGTGGGTGGCAACACCAGACTGTATGGATGATTGTATGATCTTCGAAGCTTCTCCATAAGACCCTGCCTTAAAGAGAGAGAGAGCAGATGGATAAGATGCTTCTTGGGCAGAAAATCTGGAGGAAAAACTTGCTATTGCTAACAGTAAGAGAAAGAGCGAAGTATTTTTAATTAAAACGTAATTTGATTTTTTCATAGTGTTTATTGGATTTTATTTTGAGAATTTTGTGCTTCTGTATAAATATTTATTATTTCAAATCTATATGGTTCAACTGGATCTATATGAATACTGACTTTGTCTGCATGTGTCAGAAGGTAGGATTCAATGTGTTCTTCATTTGCATATGCTCTATCATCAATTTCTAGAATAGGAATTCCTTCTAAATTGTAGTACAGCCTTGAATCATCTGGGAGTTGAAATTCCTTCATATTAATATAACCCCTTCCTGTGTAGATTCCTCCTCCATACTTATATTTAAAAAAAATCTCAGCTTCAGGTAAAATCACATTTGGTTTTATTATACTTAGTTTTATTTTTTCTAGAGATGCATGGTGTTTAATCTTACGATTGTGATACCAAATTTGTCGAAAGAAAAAATATGATACGACTACTATTAGGGGTATTAATATTGACATACGACTATGTAACCCCCATGTATATGGGGGTTATTAGAATGAATCTATACTGCTGCAACTGCCTTATTTTCACCATTGTCTTCAGAGATCATCAGAGGAGCCTCATCTGTAAGACCGAAGTCTTCCCAGGGTCTTTCTTTGAAATCAAATTTATCTTTGGATTCATGAACTTCTATGATTGTTGGCATTTGGTATGCACCTGATAACATCTGGGTGGCCATGTAATCTTCTAGTTCTTTTTGAAAGATTCTACGAAGAGGACGGGCTCCAAATGCTTTGTCATACCCAATGTTTGCCATGAGTTCTTTGGCTTTTCTAGTCATTGTAACAAAGATTTTTTTATCTTTTAATCGCTTGTTGAAATCTTTGATCATGATATCTACAATTTTGATGATTTCATCTTTTTGAAGTGATTCAAAATAGATAACTTCATCCACTCTATTTAAAAACTCAGGATTAAAATATTTTTTTAACTCATCTTTGGTAATTTCAGACTTATGGAAATCTTTTTCTCCTTCATTGTCTTCAAAACCAAGCCTTCCGCCTTTTTGGATTTCTTTTGCTCCAATGTTGGATGTCATAATTAAGATGGTATCTCTAAAATTTACTTTTCTTCCTTTTGAGTCTGTAAGATTTCCTTCTTCCATTATCTGCAGCAAAATATTGTAAATATCAGGGTGAGCTTTCTCAATTTCATCAAGCAGTACAATAGAGTATGGTTTACGTCTGACAAATTCTGTCAACTGTCCACCATCATCATACCCTACATATCCCGGAGGTGCACCAATCAATCGAGATACAGCATGTGGTTCCATATACTCTGACATATCAATTCTAAGTAAGTGATCATCTTTGCCGAATAAAAACTCAGAGAGTGCTTTTGCTAATTCAGTTTTTCCTACTCCGGTAGGACCCATAAAGATAAAACTTCCTGTAGGACGTTTTTCGTTTTTAAATCCAGTTCTAGCGCGTCGAACTGCACGTGCTACATTTTCAATAGCTTTGTGCTGACCAACGACTCTTTCATGGAGGATTTTTTCAAGATTGAGAAGTTTCTCATTTTCTCTTTCTTCCATTTTTTCAAGGGGAACACCAGTCCATTGTGAAACCACTTTTAGTATGTCATCTTCTTCAATCAAAACCGCCTGGGTTTCCAATTTTTCTTGCCAAGCACGGATCATTTCTTCCAAGGTTTGCTTTTTACGGTTTACCTCATCTCTCACTTGAGCAGCTCTCTCGTATTCCTGTGAACGAACTAATTCTTCTTTTTTGAGGGTAAGCGATCGAATTTCTTCTTCCATTTGCTTGATGGAATCAGGTCTACCACAATTAGCCAGTCTGGCTCTAGATCCAGCTTCGTCGATGATGTCAATTGCCTTGTCAGGAAGAAATCTATCATTGATATATCTGTGGGATAGTTTTACAGATTGCTCGAGTGCTCTGTCTGAATATTTTACTTTGTGGTGAGATTCGTATGCTTTTTTTAAACCAAAGAGAATCTTTATTGCATCGTCAACAGATGGTTCAGCTACCTTTACTGTTTGGAATCTTCTCTCAAGTGCAGAGTCTTTCTCAATATATTTTCTATATTCCGTGTTGGTGGTTGCTCCTATGCATTGTAACTCACCTCTTGCAAGAGCAGGCTTGAGGATATTTGCTGCATCTACAGCACCCTCTGCTGCTCCAGCACCAATAAGGGTATGGAGTTCATCTATGAATATAATGATATTGTTAGAAGCAGTGATTTCCTTCATGATTTTTTTCAGACGTTCTTCAAACTCTCCTCTGTACTTGGTCCCAGCTATCAAACCAGCTAAGTCAAGGGAAAGAACTCTTTTGTCAAAGAGAAGATCTGGAACTGTTTTATCAATGATTGCAATGGCAAGACCTTCTACAATTGCAGTTTTTCCAACACCGGATTCACCAATTAAAACGGGGTTATTCTTAGTTTTTCTAGAGAGGATTTGGATAACTCTTTCGATTTCTTTTTCACGTCCAATCACAGGATCAAGTTTTCTATCTTTTGCTAAAGTGGTTAAATCTCTTGCAAATTCATCTAGAATAGGAGTTTTGCTCTTTTCGGGCCTAGTACCGGAACCACTTGGATTTTGGGTACCACTGGCAACTCCCACTGTGCCAACAGGAGAAACACCCAAAAGACGGAGAATCTCACTTTTGATGACATTGTAATTGACGCTATAGGTGGAAAGAACAGCGGCAGCTATATTGTTATTATCTTTTAAGAGTGCGAGGAGAATATGCTCAGTTCCTACGTAATTGTGCTTCATCCTTTTGGCTTCATCTCTAGAAGCTTCTACTATTTTTTGGTATTTATCCTGACTGCTAGGCAAATCCATAATTAGGTTTTCTTCTCTGGACTTCCTTTCTACATCTTTTTTAAGTTCATTGAGATTGATGTTAAGATTGATAAGAATTTTCACAGCTACGGAATCTTCTTCTTTTAGGAGACCCAGGAAAATGTGCTCGGGACCTACATAGTCATGACCCAACCTTTTTGCCTCTTCCTGAGCCATCTCGTTTATAACCCGCTTAGCTCTTTTAGTGAATTCGACCATAATTTTCCTACCTATTAATGCCTTTATTTTTAGACTTATATTTATTAAAAAAAATTCTTTCTTCTACAAAATTGAAGTTTAATTCCTTCCCTTATATCATTTCAGAGAAAGCTTTTTCTTTCCAACATTTTTATTTTTGCTTTTAATTTTTTTGCAAATTTCTTTATAATTTTAAGATTTTCTAAGGTTTTCAATCTCCTCTATTGTCTTTGGCACTCCTTCCGAGAGTACTATCGGAGTATTTCCATTAACCAATACATCATCTTCTATTCGTATTCCAATTCCTCGGTATTTTTCCGGTATAGAGTAGTCGCTTGGATCAAAGTAAAGTCCAGGTTCAACAGTGGTAATTTGACCTGATTGCAAAGGTCTGCTCATTCCATTTTTATAATATCTGCCAACATCATGGACATCCATTCCCAACCAGTGCCCAGTACGGTGCATGTAGAATTTCTTGTATGTTTCTTTTTCAAGGATCTCTTCTATACTTCCTCCTAGGAGGTTTAAGTCTTTTAGACCCTGTGATAAGAATTTCACAGTAGCTGTATGGATTTCTAAAAATGGCATACCTTCAGTTGTAAGACTGATTGCATTTAATTGGGAAGCTAAGACCAACTCATAAATTTCTTTTTGTTCATCAGAAAATTTTTTACCAGAAGGGAAAGTTCTGGTAATATCTGCTGTGTAGTAATCTTTTTCTGCACCGGAATCTATCAGAATTAGTTCATTTTTCTGAATCTGTTTATTATTTTCAGTATAGTGTAGTACAGTTGAATTGATTCCGCTTGCTACAATGTGACCATACCCCCCTCCAAAAGCACCATTTTTTAAATATTCTTTCTCTAGAATTGCTTCTAGTTCATACTCAAACATACCTGGTTTAGCTTTTGCTATTGCTTTTTTGTGACCTATTACAGAAATTCTAACTGCTTCTTTTATGATTTCAAGTTCTTCTGGAGACTTAATCATTCGCTCTTCATGGAGAAATTCGGGCAGTTCAATTCTGGATGGGCCAAATTTTCCTTCTCTTAATTTCTTTTGTAAGAGATCGCAGAGGGTGAGAACTTCTCTATCCCTCTCTGCATTTTTCCCAAAAAAATAATACAATGTATCTATATTTGTAAAAAACTCACTTTTTTTTGTGTCCCACTCTGAGAGATCATAAGTTTCATTTAAATCTAACAGAGATTTAATAAGTTCTTTTCCCATTCGTTTGCCAGTCCAAATTTCTTTATCTTTGTCTTTAGGAAGAGAGAAATGCACACTTAGATCATTTTTTAATAAAAAAATCCCATCGTTTTCTTTGATACCTGTAAGATAATAGTAATCAGAATCCTGGCGAAATTTATATTCTACGTCTCTATTTTTAACTTTATGGCTAGCAGCGAAAAGAACAAGTAGCTCATTTTGTTTTAATTTATTTTGAATACTGTTGATTCTATTTTTATGAAGTGAGGGATTTACTATCATTCTTTATTCCTTTTCCTTATTCAATTATCAATTTATTTAGGATTATTTAAATAATTTACGAGTTCTCTTGATTCTCTATTTAATTCTAAAACATCAGTTTTTGTAATTCGTCTATTTTCAAGAGATAAAATTCGGGAATGAATTTTTGTAAGTTCATTTAATATATGAGTTAAAAATTCTTTTTCTTTCTCACCTTTTGTTTTATATATAATCTCTCTAAAAATTTCAATGCTTAGGTCGGATAAATGGGATTGGTGTAGTACTTCAGTGTGTATTTCATTAAATTCCCTTACTAGCCCTTTTGTTACAATTTCTAATCCTCCGATCCATGCCCCCATTTCAATTAAGAGAGATAAGTCATCCCTGCCTTTTTTTTGCAGGGAATTTTCTAAAGAAATTTCAATATCAATTATATTTTCTAATATATCTGAATTACTAGAACCGGCAATCACCGATCTATCTAATATCGTAATAGATTTTTTAATTTGATTTTCTAATTCCAGTTTTTTTGCATTTCGTATTACATCTTCTCTTGCATCCCAAGCTGATTTTAATTCTTTTGTAAAAAGGAATATTACTCCATTGGATGCTCTAACTCCTAATTGTAGTGCAATTTGTGATTGGAGTGTGTACTCTATATTTTGATCTTGGTTTCCTAGTCCTTCCCATTTAAATCCACTTTCATTTAAAAAAGTAAAGGTGTGAATAGGGGAAGGAAGGGTAAATTCCTTTCCTGCAATTTTAAAAGAAGTTATGTTTTCTTCCTCTACTTCCTGTGAATTCTGGAAGTAGAAGAGTGAAAAAATTCCCACTAAAAAAATGACAAAGGAAATTGTGATTAATTTTGTTCTCATTTTTACCTATCTTCCTATACAACTTCTATTTGCATCAAAGGTTGTACAGGGAATTTTACCTGTATCGGAGGGTGTTGGTTTTTCTTTTGCTTGTTTTGCTTTATTGGAAGTTTCGAATAAATACTTTTCGTCAGAATGATCATAGTAATTTTCCCGAATCTTTGAATCTTCTTTCGCAAAATTTAGTGCTTTAAAGCCATACATCATATCTATGGAAGAATATTCATTGTCGTAAGATTCTAAAAGAGTTATTTCAACCATATAATAATAAGCCCTCTCTTTGATTTCTTTTAAATAAATATTGGAATTGCTTTCTTCCCCTTCCACCAATCTACCTTTTGAATCTTCTCTACCAGAGAGAGTAAAAATTAGGACTTTTATTTTTTTCACTGTATCATCGCTTGCTATTCCAACCATTGTATTGGAGAGAAAAAATGGGGAAGTTATAATATATCTGACAGATTCATTGACTTTTAATTTTATATGAAACTGGCTTTTGGGTTCTAAAAGATATCCCTTTGATTTTAGATCGGATACAATCCCCGATACTAGAGCGCTTTGGCTTTTCTTTGGAGCAAGGCCCCCCGCCTGAATAGACGCATTCATTAGAAATATAAAATACAATAAACATTTTGTTATACTTTTTATGTTTAACATTTGAAATCCATATTTTTAACTTATGCTGAATTCAGGAGAATTATATCTATGCAAAAAATAATTATCCAATAATTATGAACGTACCCATGATTTTTAAGCATAGAAATCTTTTTTTTCTTTTTTCTCAAAAACCAATCCGAAGTATTCGTAATTTTTTCATTCTAAGCATACTGCTCTTTATTTTCGGAAATTGTTTTGAATATGAAGAAAATATCTACCTAAAGAAAGGTTTCACAGGTTATTTGGAGGTGAATTATACTGTTCCAGTCAACCAAAGAACAGGTGCTTCCGTATTGAAATTCTTACCCCTCAACCAAGAAGACATTGAAAACAAAATCAACAAGGGTATATTTGGAAAAACTCTAAAAATTAGGGATTATTCAATGAGGTTTTTAGAGAAAGAAGAAATTTCCATAAGTAGTTATTTCCAAAAAAAAGCGAAAGTTTCCTATAAAGTGGACTTTACAGAAATTTCAAGCTTAGATGGAATTCTCTTGGGAAATCTATTTGTAAAGCGAAGAGGAAATTCCATTTTCATAAAACGGGAATTCAAATCTGTAATGAAACCTCTGGACCAAGAGTCCAGTGCAGGTGAAAAAAAAATAAGGGCAGAGACGCTTCGTCTTTTAGGTGATGGGTATGCTCAGTTTCGAATTTTTTTTCCACAAAGTTCCGAGTGCAAATCTAATTTAGGGGAAATTAACCTGGGAATGCTAAACTACAAATTTCCACTCAATGAGACAATTGAAAAAGCAGGGAATAAGATTTGGGACTTTAGTATTACAAATTTTTAAAGCTTATTTTGGTTGAATTTTACAATCATAATAAATTATTTTGTTTGCAATAAAATTGAAATTTTTCGAAGCCTTTTCGATCTTTTTCTGTTGCAACATAGTGTAGCTCAGATTGCAAATAGACACTTACCATATCCCTAGGGAATCTCTTTTCTTTTTCAATAATTTCATCAATTCGTTGCAGCCCATATTCTAAGGATGAATAGAAAAGTTGCTCATCAATTTTTTTCCCTTTCGGATAAGCCCATAGTGCAAATATAAAATATAGACCAGTTTCTCTATTCCACCATTCTGCTAAATCATAGACATTGTATGCATTGGAATCCCATTTTGCAAGAAGGGCACTGTCACCAAACAAGAGATGTGATCCAATTTTATTTTGGATTTGCTCTTGGATCAATTCAGGTTTGGTTGCTATTGTTTCTGGTAGCATGCCCTCTTTCATTTTAAAGAGAATTTTTAAAAGAGCCACACTGCTTCTAGAGCCTTCATCCACATGGATTTTGGTTTCTTTATGAAATTTATTTTCAAAATATAGTATAGATCTCACCCTATTTGATGAGCAAACCCCTGTTGATAAAGAAAAATCTAAAACATCAGAATTTCTGATGCACTCCACAGAGGAAATGAGTGCTAAATCTAGATTCCCTTTGAGGAGTTCTTCTTTCAATACAGATGGATTTTCATAGAATATAGAGTGATCTCCTTTTTTTTCAAATCCATAGGTTAGGGGACGTGCATTTAAATGTTTTACAACTCCTATCTTCATGCAAATACCTCTGGCAATTCAATATGCGACATAATCATAAGTTTAGTATTCATAAGAACCATACAATTACCAAGCATTTTTGATGAGCACTGGGTTTTTTCAATCGATTAAAATTGAATTTTTTTGAAAAAAAATCTATACAAATGGTTACCATATTCAGAAAAAAGAAATGAAAATATTTTTTGTCCGGGGCCAGTTTATAATAGATTCTAGAAAACCGGAACTTTTTTTACTTTTTTTAAAAAATTTCGAATTTGGATTCATTTCCGGGAACTATTAGTGTAGGAGGGCTTAGCATGAGAAAAGCCAAAGAAGAAAAACTAGAAGAACAACTTTCCGAAAAAAATGAGGAAAGAAAACGAGCTATAGAATCCGCAATGGGTCAGATTGAAAAGCAATTTGGAAAAGGCTCTATTATGAGATTAGGCGCAAACACAGAGTTAAAATCCATTCCCGTCATACCCACAGGAGCACTTGATTTAGACATAGCCTTAGGAATAGGGGGGCTCCCCGTTGGCAGAATTGTTGAGATATACGGACCTGAATCTTCTGGAAAAACTACGCTGATGTTATCTGCAATTGCTCAAGCACAAAAAATGGGTGGCGTTGCCGCTTTTATCGATGCAGAGCATGCCCTTGACCCATCGTACGCTAAAAAGCTAGGGGTAAATATAGATGATCTTTTAGTATCACAGCCAGATAATGGTGAGGAAGCTCTAGAGATTTGTGAATCTTTGGTTCGTAGCAATGCCATCGATATCATTGTAATAGATTCTGTTGCTGCCCTTGTGCCTAAAGCAGAAATAGAGGGTGATATGGGGGATTCCCATATGGGACTTCAGGCCCGTCTCATGTCGCAAGCACTTCGAAAACTTACGGGAACCATTTCAAAATCCAAAACCACAGTTGTGTTTATCAACCAGATCAGAATGAAAATTGGAGTTATGTTTGGATCACCAGAAACTACAACTGGTGGAAATGCTTTAAAATTTTATGCCAGCATCCGACTTGATATTCGAAAAATTGAAACATTAAAAGAAAAAGAAGAGTCTATAGGAAATAGAGTGCGAGTAAAGGTTGTAAAGAATAAGTGTGCTCCCCCGTTCCGCCAGGCTGAATTTGATGTAATGTTCAATTCTGGAATCAATCGTGAAAGCTCCTTAATTGATCTAGCAGTCAAACATGATATCATTACAAAGGGAGGTTCTTGGTATTCATTCCAATCTGAGAAATTAGGGCAGGGCAAAGAATCCGTTCGAGCATATCTATTAGAACATCCTGAATTTGCTAATACTCTAGAAAAACAAATTAGGGAATTGAACGATTTACCCGCTAGAACTACAATTGACGAAGTTATAATTCCAGCATCCAATGGAAGTTCAGGCAAGCCTGAAAAAAATGGATCAAAATCCAAGCATGTAGATGTTGAAGAAATTGATATGTAAACAATCGGCTTTCTTTTTAGGAACCATTGAACCGGGTGTAAAATCCCGGTTTTTTTTTAATTTATCGGAGGTAAAATGGATTTAGCAATCTATGCTTATGGAATTTCCATTGGATTTCTTAGTTCACTTCTTGGAATAGGAGCTATGAAGTTCATTCTAAAAAATTCCAAATCTCTCACTGTCCAATGGATATATGCAGGGGTAATTGCGGGTGTTCTTGGAGGGGTATTTGGTGGTATTTATTTTTCAGTGGATGTGGGATCTGTTCCTGGAGTGGAAAGTCCAATACAAATGGCATCAATTATTTCCTGTCTGTCAGGGATATTTTTTACCATTGTCTGGGGATTTTTTCGGGGAATCTTTTATTTAATTTTAAAAAAATAAACCTAAGAAGTGAAACGGATTCTTTTCATAATCACTTCTATGTTTTAGAATTTATTCTGTTATGAGCATCTCTTCAGGGATTTCTAAAATCTTTTTGCGGAATGCTTTTTTATAGGATTTCTTAAATTTTACATGGCAACTTTTACAGGATTTCAGTAGGTCACCT